>NZ_JCALCW010000021.1:0-97021 GCF_059812545.1 Mycobacterium sp. NGS50 | reverse complement strand
TGCCCCAGTACCTGGATGCAATCTCGGCGCGGAAGGCGCCCGTGCTTAATCGGTCAACGCCGCCACCGCCGGACCGAACATGGTGGCCTTGATCGCGCCTACGGTGCCCGGATCCTTTCCGCCCAGCGGACGGATCAGATCAACCGCTGCGGCAGTCACCTCGCCCTCGCCGGCACCCGCATCGACGATGCCCATGCCGAGGGCCTCGGCGCCGCCGAAGCGGCGCGCGGTGGTCATCGAGGCGACCGCCGCCTGCGGGGTGAGTTTGGCCTGGATCAGTGCGGCCATCCCGGGGGTGAACGGGATGCGAATGTCGGCCTCCGGGAAGCAGAAGAAGCCGCGATCGGCGCGCATCACCCGAAAATCGTGCGCCATGGCCAGCATTGCGCCGGCGCCGAACGCATGACCGACGATCGCCGCCGCGGTGGGCAGCGGCAACGTCAGCACCCGGGCCAGCAATCCGTGTACCCGGCCGACATACCACTCGGTCCGCTCGCCGTTGGCGCCCAGCCAGTCCAAGTCCAGGCCGTTGGTGTAGAACTTGCCGGTCGCGGTGGTCACCAGGCCGTGTGCCCCGGAGCCGACCACCTCGTCGAGCGCGGCGTCGATCTCATCGAGAAACGCGGGTGAGAAACGGTTTTCGTTGTCGCCGAGATCCAGAATCGCGATCTTGTCGTCATGGCTGAAACTGAGTGTCACAGGTTTCGTCCTTTCGGTTTCGGGGCTGGTCCGACGCTCAGGACGGCGCGGACCGCGGCGTGCAGGTGCTGGCGCGCGATGGGACTGCCCAGCCGCTGGCGGCTGAGCACGATCGCGGTCGGCAGGTCGACGATGCAGGCGGTGATGGTGTCGACGGCACCGGCGTCCTTACGGCTCCACATGGCAGCAGACAGCCGAATCATCAACCCGATCAACTGCGCGTCCAGGTCGCGCAGTTGATCGGCAACCTCGCCCGGCAGGTCTGCATCCAGCAGCTCGTCGCGCCCGATCGCCTGCAGCAGTCTGGACGAATCCGGGTAGCGGACAGCGAATTCCACCGGGGCGTCGGCGGCGGCGACAATCGCATCGACAGCACCCCTACCGTTGTCTGCCAGTTCCCGATCCACCAGGTCACCCTGCAGTTCCAGGAACCGGCGGCCCGCCCGCAGCCAGGCGCTGCCCACCAGACCGGCACGCGAGCCGAACGCGTGATAGACCGCCCCGTTGGACACACCCGCGGTTGTGCTGACCGCGCGGATGGTCACCGCGGCCGGACCCGAGCGGGCGGACAGCGCTTCGACCGCGTCCAACACGCGGTCGAGGTCATGGACGCGGGGGCGGGGCACCCCGCTACTGTAACAGAGCAGATGCTCTATTACATGCTCAGGCCCGAACCGGCAGTTGAGCCCGGATCAGGGGCGCGATCTGCTCCGCCATGTAGGCGTGCCCGGCATCGGTGGGGTGCACACCGTCGGCGCCGATCAGCTCCGGCCGGCCGACGAACCAGCCCTCGGCGATCGGGTCGATGAACACCGCGCCCACCGTCCAGGCCTGAAAGCTCAGGGTGTCACGGATGCCCAGCACGGCGGGGGGAACATCGGCGGTGGGCCAGGCCGGCCCGATCACCAGCAGTGTGGCCCCCGGCGCGATGCGCCGCGCGAGGTCGAAGCTGCTGTGTGCCATTCCGCCGAGCGCGCCGGGGTCGACTCCCTGGTCGTTGCGGGAACCGAAGAACACCACCAGCACGTCGTCGGGGTGCACGGCCCGCGCCGTCAGATCCTGGAAGATGCTGCCGTGATCTCCGATCGCCCCGTAGCCGGCCCGACCTTCGGCGGCGACGTCGGGAGCGACCTGCACCCCCTGGCGGCCGAGGATCTGCCAGGCCCGCGCCGTCCAGGCGTGCTGGCCCATGCCCCCCTCGTTGGTGCCAGTCGTATACGAGTCACTGACAACCGCAACGTGGTTCAGCGGCGAATCCGCCGACGCGACCCGGTAGGCGGGCGCCTCCCCCAGCTGATTGGCCCCGATGCCGCCCAGCACAACCAGTGCGATCCCAACCGCGCTGACCCGCCCCACTGCTACCTCCACGCTTGATGCGACCGCATGAGTCCCCGCCGAGCTTACGCGGAAGGCCTCGCCCGCTCAGCGTACGGCGTATTCAACAACCTCTGGCGCACACGATGATTCATCGGGCTCAGCGGTGCCGGCGGCTTCGGAAGCAGCGGTGTCACCGGGCGCCGCCGGTGTCGGCGGCGGCGGGTCCGGCGGGGGTTCCGCTTCTCGGTCCACCGGCGCCGACGGCCTCATCATCCGACGCATCCACCGGCGCGCGGGTTCCTCGACGCCGTGGAACAACACCACGGACCCGATCACCGCCGCCGCCAGCAGCCCCAGCACGATCCACCGCCCGCCGTCGCCATCCAGGGTCAGCTCGAACTGCATCGCCGCCCAGTTCCATGCGGTGTGCACCAATTCGTGCACCATGTACAGGCCGAAGGAGATCTGTCCGCCGTACACCATCACCCGGGTGGCCAGCAGTCTCGGCAGGCTGCCCACCCCGATCGTCAGCGTCACCACCAGCGGCATGAACAGCATGTCGACCAGCCCGCTCGAATCGCTGACGGTGGTCAGCGGGTGCGCGTCCAGCAGATAAAGCGAGCCGACGATGACCACCACCAAAAGCACCGACAGGTAGCCGGCGCCGCGACGGGCCCGGTCGCTGGGTTGCAGGCGGCGCACCGCCGCGCATGCCAGCGCGCCCGCGGTGAACTGGGTGATGATGCGGGGCAGCCAGCTCCACGGGGTGTAGAACTGGCCGGTGCCCAGCAGCAGCAGCACCGGCGGTAACGATGCCGCGAAAGCCAGTACCAACAGGCTGCGCGCCCGGGTGGCCCGCACCATCCGGAAGATGACCAGCACCAGCAGCGCGAACAGCAGATAGGCCAGCCACTCCGCGCTGATCGACCACGCCGGGCCATCCCAGCTCGATCCGTCGAAGAACGGCTCGAACCACAACTGCACCAGCAGTAACTGCCGCACGTAGCTGATCGCGGACAGTTCGATCGGGTCCTGCGGGTGGATGTGGCCGAAATTGAGGGTGAAGATCACCCATGCCAGCGCCAGATGCATGGTGACCAGGTACACCGGCCAAACCCGGGCCAACCGCAGCCACAGGAAGTGCACCGTGGCGCGAGCAGACCACTGCGGCCCCATCCGGTCCAGGTAATTCCAGGTCAGCACGAACCCAGAGAGGATGAAGAACAGATCGACTCCCTGGGCGCCGCAGTTGAGCACCGGGGCCAGCGCCGAGCGGAAGTCCGGGGTGGCCTGTTCCAGCAGCGGCCGGAAATGAAACAGCACCACCCAAACCGCGGCGATGATGCGGAGCCCGGTTAAGGCCTTGATCTCTCCGGTGGTGCGCACAACCCTCTTTCCGTATCGCCTTCGCAGACTAACAGCGCGCACGGCCGGGCCCGCGCAGCGCTCGCTGCCCGATTCAGCGATCCGGCAGCTCGAAGTGCTGGTAGTCGATCGGTGACTGCCAGTAGCCTCCCCATTGCCAGCCGGCCGCGCTGAACACGGTGACCGGCGGGTCGTCCTGGTGGATCAGGCCCGGATCCCTGCGGGCGCGATCCAGGTAGGGGGCCGCGTTCGTCGGCTCGAATCCGCCATCGGCGTGCACGGACGGATTGAGCCGTGGATTCAGGTCGACCGCCCGACCGTAGGCATGCCACGACCAGCGGTCGCTGCCCGGGATCCCGCGGCAGTTGAAGGCCGAGGTGTTGTTGTCCTCCATCGACAGTTCGTCGGCGGCTGCCGGGTAGTGGTCGGCGGTGCGGATCTTCTCGATGGGATAGCGCAGCCGGTAGAGCTGGTCGAAGGCGGACAACACCTCGGCGGCCACCGCCTGGTGCACTACCAGCTCACCCTGGTGGGTCCGGCCGTCCAACCCGAGGTGGGTGACATCGACGCGGCGCAGCTGTCCGGGTTCGACCGGGCAGCCCGGGTGCCAGGTCGCGCCCAGCTCGGACGCCGTCACCGGGTGCACGCGCGGGGCGGGGGCGGCGCTGCTCGATACCCGCGACGTGCTGGGCGCCGGACGCGGCGGCGCCCCGGCGCACTGCACGAGCACGGCGGTGGCCGCCGCGAACCCGACGCAAAGAATCGCGGATGCGCTCCTCACCGTCTCTTTGTAGTCCAACGCGCCGGGCCGTGCACCGGGGCGCGTGACGATGCGAGACGATGATGCGATGGACTGCGAGGTGGCCCGCGAGGCGTTGTCGGCCCGCATCGACGGCGAGCGCGAGCCGGTGCCGGCGGCGCGAGTCGATGAGCACCTCCGGGCCTGCCGCGGATGTGCGGCGTGGTACGCCAGCGCCCAGCTACAGGCCGTCGACCTGCGCGGCTTGGCGGTCTCCGACGAGGCCGCGGTCCCGTCCTCGAGCCGGCTGCCTCCCGCGGCGACGCCGGTCCGCTGGGGCCGTCGCTACGGGCTGCGGACGGCGCTGGGGCTGGCCGGTCTGGTCCAGATCTGGCTGGCGGTGGCCCAGGCGGCGGGTATGAACTTCGGCCTGGTTGCCACCCACCATGACCACGGCGCCGCGACCGGCGCACATCTACTCAACGAATCCACCGCGTGGTCCGCGGCCTTGGGCATCGTGACGGTGGCCGCGGCGTTTCTGCCACCCATCGCCCTGGGCCTGGCCAGCGTTCTGGTGGCGTACGTCGGGCTGCTGAGCTGCTATGTGGTCGCCGACGCCGTCGCCGGTCAGGTCACCACCATTCGGGTCGCCAGCCATCTGCCGGTTGCTGCTGCCGCGGTGCTGGCCGTACTGGTCTGGCTCACCAGCCGCCGGCAGCAGCGCTCCTAGCTGAACCTGCGCAGCCGCAAGCTGTTCGACACCACCAGAAACGACGACGCGGCCATTGCCGCACTGGCCACCAGCGGGTTGAGCAGTCCGGACGCGGCGATCGGGATCGCGGCGGCGTTGTAGCCGAAGGCCCAGAACATGTTGGTCTGCACCGTGTGCATGGCAGCGCGGGCCAACCGCAGGGCCTGCGGTACCGCGTCGAGACCGTCGCGGACCAGGATGATGTCGGCGGCGGCGATCGCGACATCAGCGCCGCGGGCGACGGCAATGCCCAGATCGGCGCGGGCCAGGGCAGGGCCGTCGTTGATCCCGTCGCCCACCACGGCGACAACGCGGCCCTGCTCCCGCAACCGGTCGACCACATCGACCTTGCCGTCCGGCGACACGTCGGCAGCCACATCGCGGATGTCGACTGCGGCGGCGATGGTCTCCCCGGCGGCGGCGTTGTCGCCGGTCAACAGCATGGTGCGAAGACCATCGCGGTGCAGGGCCGCGACAGCGTCCGCCGCCGATTCGCGCACCGCGTCGGCCACCCGGATCGCGCCGCAGACGGCGTCGTTCATCGCAACGAATACCACTGTCTCCCCGGCTGATTCACCGCTGCGCCGGGCCGCGGCGATGTCACGGGGCACCACCCGGCCGCGTCCCACCCAGGCGGGCCGGCCGACCGCGACGGTAGTGCCGTCGACGATTCCGGCCACGCCATCGCCCGCGATCGCCGCAAAGTCGTCGACCTGACGGCATGCGGCGGCGGGATGAGCGGCGACGATCGCACGCGACACGGCATGCTCGGCGGCGGCCTCCACGGCGGCCGCCGCGGCCAGCACCTCGCCCTGCTCCCATCCATCGGCGGCGACCACGGCCGTCACCACCGGCGCCCCGGTCGTCAACGTCCCGGTTTTGTCGAACACCACGGTGTCCACCGCGCGCACGGCTTCCAGCGCGCGCGGTCCCTTCAGGAAGATGCCCAACTGGGCACCGCGGCCGGCGGCGACCATCATCGCGGTCGGGGTGGCCAGGCCCAGCGCGCACGGGCAGGCGATCACGACGACGGCCAGCGCGGCGGCGAAGGCGCGGTCGAGATTGCCGCTCACCGCCCACCACGCGGTTGCGGTGATCACCGCCATCACCAGCACCCCGGGCACGAACACCCCGGCGATGCGGTCGGCCAGCCGTTGGATATCCGCCTTCTGCGACTGCGCCTCCTCCACCAGCCGCAACAGGCCCGCGAACCGGGTATCGGGCCCCACCGCGGCGGCCTCCACGATCAGCCGCCCGTCCAGCACGACGGTGCCGCCGACGACGGTGGCCCCGGGTTGCACATCGACGGGTCGCGGCTCCCCCGTCATCACACTGACGTCCACAGCGGCGGCACCGTCGACCACCAGCCCGTCCGCCGCGATGGCCTGACCCGGCCGCACGACGAACCGCTGGCCTTCCTTGAGTTCGACGGCCGGGATCACCATTTCGTCGTCGCCGGCCAGAACGACCGCGACATCTTTGGCGCCCGAGGCCGCCAGCGCCCGCAGCGCCGCACCCGCCTTCGACTTGGCGCGGGCCTCGAAATACCGGCCGGTCAGCACGAACACCGTCACACCCGCGGCGACCGGAAGATAGCCGGGCCCGCTGCCCAGCAGAGCCTGCCCCAGCGACCACCCGGTCGCCGCGCCGACACCGATCGAGATCAGCGTGTCCATGCCCGCCGCACCGTGTCGGGCGGCGCGCATGGCCGAGCGGTGGAACGGCCACGCCGCCCACGTCACGATCGGTGCGGCCAGCGCGGTCACCATCCAGGAGCTCGCCATGTCGGGCGCTGCCGCGAATATCGACAGGCCGGCCAGTGGTACGAACAGCGCCGCCGCGACAGCCAACCGCACCAGCAGGCTGCGGGCCTGGCGGGCGTCGGGGTCGTGGTCGGCCATCGAACGCGGCGAATGGGCGTGCGCCTGGTAGCCGGCGCGCTGCACCGCGCCGCACAGCTCAGCCAGGGCGGTGTCGGCGGGCGCGTCGATGGTGGCCACCCGGGTCGCGACGTTGACCGAGGCACGCACCCCGGTGATGGTGTGCAGTGCCTTCTCGACGCGGGCCGCGCACGACGCGCAGGACATGCCGGTGACGTCGAGTTGGATCCGCTGGACGCCCACTGCGTCCGGCGCGAACTCCGTCGTCACCGTCTGTCCTCACCGCCGGGTGGCGTCCGCCACAGTCTGTTGGTCGGGGCCGGGCTGACGATGAGTTCGCTGCCCAAATCGAATAGGGTCAACCCTCGTGGCATCCGACGACGACGAGGTTACTCGGCTTGCGTTGTCGGCCGGTCGTGGCGATACCGCGGCGTTGGAGCAGTTCGTCCGCGCCACCCATCACGACGTCTGGCGCTCGGTCGCCTACCTGAGCGGTGACCCGGGCATCGCCGACGACCTGGCCCAGGAGACGTATCTGCGGGCCATCCCCGCGCTGCCGCGCTTCGCCGGCCGATCCTCGGCCAAAACCTGGCTGGTGTCGATCGCGCGCCGGGTGGTCGTCGATCAGATCCGCTACAACCAGAGCCGCCCGCGGACCCATTCCGGGGTCGACGTGGACCAGGTCCTGGAAAGCCGCCTCCCGGCGCGAGGGTTCGAGCAGCTGGTGGAAGTGGGGATGCTGCTGGATGGTCTCGACCCGGACCGCCGGCATGCGCTGCTGCTGACCCAGGTGCTGGGGCTGTCCTACGCCGAGGCCGCCGAGGTGTGCGGCTGCCCGGTCGGCACCATCCGCTCCCGCGTCGCCCGGGCCCGCGAGGATCTGATCGGGGCAGCCGAGCGCACCGACCTGACCGGGTGATCCGCTGGTGGCCGCCGGTCGCACTGACGGCGACGATGCTGCTGGGCTGGGCCGTGGGCAAGGGCTCGACGGCTGTTGACGACGCGTTCGGCCGCTGGGTCGTCGCGGTGCTGGGCACGGGACCCCGCTGGCTGCTGATCTGCAGCAGCTGGGCGCTGCTGGGCCCGCTGCTGGTGGCCTGCGTGGCGGTGGCGGCGTATCGGCGACAGTGGTGGCTGGCGGGCGCGGTGCTGGTCTGCCCCTTCGTCACGATCGCGATCGCGCAGGCACTCAAGCGGCTGTTCGACCGCCGCAACGGGCCCTATCTGGAGTATCCGAGCGGCCACACGGTGCTGATGGTCAGTGTGGTGGGTGTGGCCGTGGTGGTGGCCGGGGCCCGGCTGTGGGCGGTGGCGGCCGCCGCGGTGATCAGCCTGCTCGGCATGCTCGGTCTGATCGCGTGCGGCTACCACTATCTGACCGACACGTTGGGGGCCGCGCTGCTGGCCACCGCGCTGGTGTGTGTCGCGGCTCAGGTCGGTGGCCGCCCGACGAACCGCCGCATCGTCGTCCGCGACCCGTAACGAGTTACGACGACCCGCCGCAGTGCCTCGCAGCGGGTTACGTTTCGCGAAACACCGAGCGCACCGAATGGCGCTCGACCGGTCGGTTAACGTCTCCGCTGTGATCGTCCTGCTGCCTCCGTCGGAGACCAAGCGTGCCGGCGGCGACGGGCCGCCGTTGCGCCTCGCCGAGCTCGGTTCGCCCGCCCTCGCGTCGGTGCGCACCGCACTGGTCGACGAACTGGTCGCGCTGGCCGCCGACCGGCCGGCCAGCCGACGCGCGCTGGGCCTGTCCGCCAGCCAGGACGCCGAGATCGAACGCAACGCCGCGCTGCGCAGCGCCCCGACGATGCCGGCGATCGGCCGCTACACCGGGGTGCTGTACGAGGCGCTGGATGCCGACTCGCTGCGCGGCGCCGAGCGGGCGCGGGCACACGCCCGGCTGGCCGTCGGGTCCGCGCTGTTCGGGCTGTTGCGCGCGCAGGACCCGGTACCCGCCTACCGGCTCTCGGCGACCTCGAAGCTGCCCGGGCAGCCCGGGTTGGCGACCCGGTGGCGCCCGGTGCTCGAGCCGGTGCTGGCCGTCCTTGCCGACACGGAACTGGTCGTCGACCTTCGATCCGGCTCGTATGCGGCGCTGGGCCGGTTGCCCGGCGCGGTGCGCGTCGACGTGGTTGCCGAGCACGCCGACGGCCGGCGCAGCACGGTCAGCCACTTCAACAAGGCGCACAAGGGCCGGCTGGCGCGGGCGCTGGCCAGCACCCGAGCCGAGCCCGGCGACGCCGCGGCGGTTGCCGCGATCGCGCGCCGGGCCGGCATGCGGGTGGAGCGGCGCGGCGATCAGCTCACCGTGGTGGTGGCGGCGTGAGGCGCCGGTTCGCCGCGGCGGCGCTGGTCGCCGTCGCCGGGCTGGGCCCGGCCGTGGGCCACGCGGCGCCCGGCGTACCGCCGGTCGGCCCGCAAGCCCAGGCGGCCGGGCTGCTCGATGTGCGCAGCGTCGTCCCCAACGCGATCCTCGATCTGCGTTACGCGACCCCGAACAACTTCGTGGGTGCACCGTTGTATCCCCCCGATGCCCGCTGTCTGGTGCACGAGTCCCTGGCGTCCGGCCTCGCCGCCGCGGCGCAGACGCTGGCAGCCCAGCGACGGGCGCTCGTCTTCTGGGACTGTTACCGTCCGCACGCCGTCCAGGTCCGGATGTTTGAGGCGGTGCCGAATCCGGCCTGGGTGGCCCGTCCCGGCCAGTTCGCGCACAGCCACGAATCGGCGCGCTCGGTCGATGTGACGATGGCCGGCCCCGACGGGCGACTGCTCGACATGGGAACCGATTTCGACGACTTCTCGCCGCGCGCAACGGCGTTCGCCACCGAGGGCGTCAGCGCGCAGGCCGCCGCGAATCGCGCGGCGCTGCGCGCCGCGATGAACACCGGCGGGCTGGCGGTCTACTCCGGTGAGTGGTGGCATTTCGACGGGCCCGGGGCCGGCGCCGACCGCCCGATTCTCGACGTACCGGTCAACTAGCGCGGGCTCAGGCCGCCAAGCCGAAAACGGACACCACCAGCAGGCTCAGCAACGTCACCGTCCAAATGAGCGAGCGAAGCGCACTGGCACCGTAGTGTCCGTATTCCGGGGCGAGATTGAGGTACGGATCTTGCACGCTGCGACCACGGTTCATGCTCTTCCTCCGGCGTCCTCGGCGCGACCGCTGCGGGGCGGCGCACACCTGGTATGGAACACCCTGAGAAACAGATCCATTCCCGGCGCCCTCAGACGTACCGGTTTCGTCCGGCCAGCGTGCCCGCCACGATCTGGACCAGGTAGACCGCGAGGATCATGATCCACGGCACGGTCCACGACCCGGTCAGGTCGTGCAGCAGGCCGAACAGGAACGGGCCGGCGCCGGCGAGCAGGTAACCAAAACCCTGCGCCATCCCGGACAGCCGCACGGTGTCCTCGGCGTTGCGCGCCCGCAGCGCGATCACGGTGAGCGCCAACGAGAACACGCTCATGCCCAGCCCGACCAACACGCTCCACAACAACGGCGCCGCACCCGGCGCGATGACCAAACCGAGCACCCCGGCGATGCCGACGACGCCCAGCCCGACGATCCATCCGCTCTGGTGGCGCTGACGGGCGGCCAGCGGAGACACGAACAGGCTGATCGGCACCGCGATCAGCGAGATCAGCCCGAGCAGCAGTCCCGCGCTTTTTTCGCTGATCCCGTTGTCCATCAGGACCTCCGGTAACCACCCCATCACCACGTAGGCGAGGAAGGACTGGGTGCCGAAGAACAGCGTGACCGTCCACGCGAGTCTGTTCCGCAGCAGCGACCGGGTTCGGGGCTCCGCCGCCGCGCCGTCCGCGTCGGTCCGCCCGAAGCCGCGGGCGCCCACCAGCCAGGCCACCAGCGCCAGCACCGCCAGCGCGCTCCACGCGCCCAGCGCGGATCGCCAGCCCCCGAATGCGTCGTCGAGCACCGGGGTGACCGCGGAACCCAGGGCGCCACCGCCCTGCAGTGCCGCCGTATAGATCCCGGTCATCAACCCCACCCGGGCCGGGAACGAGCCCTTGATCACCACCGGGATGAGCACGTTGATGAGCGCGATTCCGGCCGTCGCCACCAGCGTCCCGCCGATCACGACGGAGGGTCCCTCCACCACGCGCAGGACAAGCCCCCCGATCAGGGTGACCAGCGCCAGCGAGATCGCCGGGCCCAGTCCGATGCGCCGGGCCAACCACGGCGCGGCCAACCCGGCGCCGGCGAAGCAGAGCCCCGGCAGCGTGGTCAAGACACCCGCCCAGGTGCCCGACACACCCAATGTCGCGCGCATCTCCGGCAGCAGGGGGCCCACGCTGGTGATGGCAGGACGCAAATTCAATGCGGTGAGCACCACAGCGACGGTCAGCAGTGCACTGCCGGCGGCCATCACCCCCGGGCGGATCTCGGTGGCACCGTCGAGTTCCAGCTCAAGATCATGCTCGTACTCGTCGAGAAGCTTGGTTCGGGCGTCGCTGGTCACCTAAGATAGAATTCCATACATCCCATGATTGGATGAAAGGATCTTCGTGTGCCGTTGATCACCACGCGCCGCGCCGGCCTGGTCGATCAGGTGATTGACCAGCTCCGCAGCTCGGTGACGTCCGGGGAGTGGCCGGTCGACTCGCGGATTCCGCCGGAACCCGAGTTGGTCGACGCGCTCGGGGTCGGACGCAACACGGTGCGCGAGGCGGTGCGCGCGCTGGCTCACAGCGGGATTCTGGAGGTCCGCCAAGGCGACGGCACGTATGTCCGGGCGACCAGCGAGGTATCAGGTGCGCTGCGCCGACTCTGCGGCTCGCAGCTACGTGACGTGCTGCAGGTGCGACGCTGCCTGGAGGTGGAGGGCGCCCGCCTGGCCGCCATCGCGCACACCGAGGACGATCTGGTCGAGCTACGACAGCTGCTGGATCGCCGCGACGCCCATCAGCGGGCGGGCCAACAGCAGGATTTCGTCCGCACCGACACCGCGTTCCATTTCGCGGTCGTGCGCTGCGCGCACAACCCGGTGCTGACCGAGCTGTACCGCGGACTCACCGAAGTGGTCGGGGCGAGCGTGGCGACCACGACCGCAAAACCGTTGCAGGCGGATCAAATCCGGCATCGCGGACTGGTCGACGCGATCGCCGCGGGCGATGTGGAGTGGGCCGCTCGCGAGGCGGGCGGATTCCTGGATGAGCTCCTGGACCGGCTTCGCGACTGAACCGTTCAGTCCCGCCGCAGCCCCAGCACCCGCAGCAGTTCGGGTCGACGCAGGATCAGCGCGATCCACACCAGAACCCCGACATATACCCCGGACAACACGAATCCGGCGAGCGGCTTTTCGGTGTACAGATTGATCGTCACCGCCCCACCCAGGTAGGCGGTCAGTCCCAGCGCACCCAGCACCGCGGTGCGCGGGATGAGAAACACGACCAGGCAGACCAGCAGGACCCAGCCGATCACCGCGGTCTTGTCCGGCGCAAAACCCAGGGCCTCAGTGCCTTCGCGGGCGAACTTCAGACCGAGGATCTTCGGCAGGCAGTCGAAGGCGAAGAACAACCCCAGCAGCACCGTGATCGCTGCTCCGACCTTCCAGGCGCGCGAGCGCCGCGGTCGGGTCGCGTCGCGGTCGGTGTGTGTGGTCATGCTGGGCCTCCCGGCGTTCGATCTGTTGGCTGTCGAAGGTGCTGACCGCCGCGGCTACCGGAACTCATCGCCGCCGGTCGACAGATGACGTTCCACCGACTCGACCTTGTGTGCCATCGCGTCGATGGCCCCGGCCCGCCAATCGGCTTTGATCACCGTGCTGACCCGCGGGGCGCGCGCCGCCACGGCTTCCACTGCGCGCTGCACCACCGCCATCACCTCCGACCAGGTATCGCCCTCGATCACGGTGAACATCGAGTCGGTTTTGTTGGGCAGCCCGGATTCGCGGACCACCCGCACCGCCTCGGCGACAATCTCACCGACTCCCTCGCCCGCGCCGAGCGGCGTAACCGAGAACGCAACCAGGACAGACACCGATCTCACCTCCGGCAGAGCACTGTGCCCGAGCCTACCCAGGCTGGTCACCGGCAGCCGGTAATGGCAGCATCGAGCGCCATGCGGGTTCTGGTGCAACGCGTCTCATCGGCGCGTGTGTCGGTGGACGGCCGGGTGGTGGGTGCGATCCGGCCCGAGCCGCAGGGGCTGCTGGCGTTGGTCGGCGTCACCCACAGCGACTCGGTCGACACCGCGCGGCGCATGGCGGAGAAGCTGTGGTGGCTTCGCGTTCTCGACGATCAGCGCTGCGCGGCCGACGTCGACGCGCCGGTGCTGGTAATCAGCCAGTTCACCTTGTATGCCGACACCGCCAAGGGGCGCAGGCCGTCCTGGAACGCGGCAGCGCCCGCCGAGGTCGCCGCACCGGTGGTCTCCGCGTTCGCTGACGCGTTACGCGGACTGGGTGCCCACGTGGAAACCGGGGTGTTCGGCGCGCACATGCACGTCGAGTCGGTCAACGATGGGCCGGTGACGGTGTTGCTGGAGCTCACCTGACGCAGGCGGGCTCGGTGCGCCGGCGCGTGCGACACTCTGGGCATGGCTATTGCGATTGACCGGCCCAAAGTCGAGGGCAACGTCGCGGTCGGTGAGGGCCGGCAGATCGGCTTCGCCGAGTTCGGCGACCCGCAGGGTCGCACCGTCTTCTGGCTGCACGGGACGCCCGGCGCCCGGCGGCAGATCCCGACCGAGGCGAGAGTGTTCGCCCAACACCACGGCATCCGACTGATCGGCATCGACCGGCCCGGTACCGGCTCGTCCACGCCCTACCAGTACGAGACCCTCTCGGACTTCGCCGATGACCTGCGTACCATCGCCGACACGTTCGGAACCGACAAGATGGCGGTGGTCGGGTTGTCCGGCGGCGGCCCGTACACGCTGGCGTGCGCGGCCGCGATGCCCGACCGGGTCGTCGCGGCCGGTGTGCTCGGCGGCGTCGCGCCGACCAACGGCCCCGACGCGATCGGCGGCGGCGTGGTTGCGTTGGCGTCTTTCGTGGCGCCGGTGTTGCAGGCCGTGGGCGACCCGCTGCGCCTGACCGCCAGCGCGGTGATTCGGATGATCCGGCCGATCGCCTCCCCCGCCTTGCACCTGTACGCCCGGGTTTCACCGGAAGCCGACCGCCGTCTGCTGCTGCGGCCCGAGTTCGGCGCGATGTTCCTCGACGACCTGCTCAACGGCAGCCGCAAGCAGCTGGGTGCGCCGTTCGCCGACGTCGTGCTGTTCTCCCGTGACTGGGGTTTCCGGCTCGACGAGGTCAAGGTGCCGGTCCGCTGGTGGCACGGCGACCACGACCACATCGTGCCGTTCGCGCACGGTGAGCACGTGGTATCCCGCCTGCCCGACGCCGAGTTGCTCCACCTGCCCGGAGAGAGTCATCTCGCCGGACTGGGCCGGGGTGAGGAGATTCTGCGCACCATGCTGGAGATCTGGGACCGCGAAGGTCAGCCGTGACGTGGTCGTGGCCCGGCCCCGCTGAGCATTAGCATCGTGCCCCATCGTCCAGCGACCGTCGCCACCATTGCGACCCGCTATGGGGCGGGATTCGTCTTTGCCTACCTGCTCACCGCGGCCGAGGTTGTCGCCGTGATGGTTTCGCTGCGGAGCCAGACCTACAGCGGCGCCCGCCTGCTCCTTCAGGACGACCACCTGATCATGATCGGGGTGCTGGCCGGCCTGGGCGCAGTGGCGGCGGCGGTGGGCGGCGCACTGAGCATCATCGGGACACTGCGGTGGTTCGTGGCCGGGGAGCACCCCGATGCCCGGCAGCGCCGAACCGCGATCAACCTGGTGCGCCGACAGTTCGTGATCCTGCTGGCGACCTGGACCGGCGGCGGCCTGATCGGGCTGATCGCGCTGGGTGCGACAGCCCAACTAGCGCTGCTGGTTGGACTGTCCGTCGTGTTCGGGGGCACGGCCACCGTGTGCACCAGCCTGTTGTTCACCCAGCGAACGCTGCGTCCCATCATTGCCGCGGCGTCGGCGGATTTCACGGCCCGCGAGACAGCCCCCGGCGTGCTGGCGCGCCTCGTCTCGATGTGGGTGGCGACCAGTGCAATTCCCAGCGCGATCATCGTGTTGCTCATCGTGTTTCACTGGAAAGGCTGGATGCTGGGACCCAACGCGTCGGTGGAGTTGCCGGTGGCGGTGGTCGCGCTGGTCGCGATGTTTGTGGGCCTGCGGGCCATGGTCCTGGTTGCGCGGTCGGTCTCCGATCCGGTCCGTGATGTCGTCGAGGCGATGGCCGAGATCGAGCACGGCCGGATCGACAACCTGGTCGACGTGTACGAACAGTCCGAAATCGGCCGGCTGCAAAGCGGATTCAACCGGATGGTCGCCGGCCTCAAAGAACGCGACCGGCTCCGCGACCTGTTCGGGCGGCACGTTGGCACCGCCGTGGCACGTCGCGCACTGGAAGCCGGCGAGACGCTGACCGGCGATGTCCGGCCGGCCGCGATCCTGTTCATCGACCTGACCGGATCGACGACGCTGGCGGCCACCTCGCCCCCCGACGAGGTCGCCTCCGTGCTCAACGATTTCTTCCGCATCGTCGTGGCCGCCGTCGACCAGCGTCACGGCCTGATCAACAAATTTCAGGGCGACGCGGCGTTGGCCGTGTTCGGCGCCCCGTTGCGTGCCGACGACGTGACCACCGCGGCGTTGGCCACCGCACGCGAGCTACGCAACCAACTGCGGCGATTGCCGGTGGTCGATTTCGGCATCGGGGTGTCGGCCGGGCCGGTATTCGCCGGCAACATCGGCAGCGAAAGCCGCTACGAGTACACCGTCATCGGCGACGCCGTCAACGAGGCGGCCCGACTGGCCGATGCCGCCAAGGACACCGACGAACGCGTGTTGTGTTCACGAGCTGCGCTGTCGCAGTCTGACGCTGACGAACAACAGCACTGGGTCGCCCACGGTTCTGCGCTGCTGCGCGGCCGTTCGGAACCGACCGAAATGTCAAGCCCGGTGCGTTCAGACCGCTAGGGCGCCCGTCCAGCGCGGTGCACGGCCCAGATGCGCCAGAATCCGGTCGAGGTCGCTCGCGGCATCGGGCTCAGGTTCCGCCGGACCGAACGGAGCCTGCTCGGCAGCGCGAAAGTCTCCGTCGGGGATCGCGAACACCAAAGGCAGGGCCGCGGCCAGCACCTCGTCGGGCAGCGCAAAGGATGCGCCGATGCTGCGGGCGACATCCCAGCCGTGCACGACGTAGTCGACAAAGTGAAATCCGATCGCCATCGAACCCGGAAATGCCGCGCCAGGCGCCAACTCCGGCAACGCAAACGACGCCGCCAACACACCGTCGGCGCTGAACGCCTCGAGCACTTCGGCGGCCGCCTGCGCATAGCTGCCGGCGGGATCGGCCGCGACGGCGCTCGCCACCGTGGCCGGATCCCATACCGCGAGATCGGCGCCGTCTCCCCGGGCGGCAGCCGCGAATCCGTAATGCTGCACAGTCATATGGGCCAGCAGATCGCCCAGATCCCAGCCCGCGCACGGCGTCGGGCGGGCCAGGTCCTGCGGCGAGACGGTGCGCACCACCGCAGTGGTGGCGTCGAGCGCGAGGCGATGCACGCGCCGAAGGTCGGGAACGTCAGAAATAGTAGTCATGCACCTATCGTATGTATCTGCATATCATTGGTCAATGGTTAGCATCTCCGCATGACACCGCGGACCAGGCGCGCCGACCTCGCGGCCATGCTCGCGCCGTTGCTGCGGGAACTCATCGCCGCCGAGCTTCCCGTGCTGGAGAAACACGGGCTGTCGATGTGGGGCTACATCGTGCTGGTTGCGCTGGATCGGTCCCCCGTTCGTTCACAGGCCGCGTTGGCCGAGGCCATCGGCGCCGACAAGACCCGGATCATCCCCACCCTCGACGAACTGCAGCAGCGCGGACATATCGAACGCCAACCCGACCCCGACGACCGGCGGGTGCGGCTGCTGGCCATCACCGAGGCCGGACGTTCGGCCAAAGACGCTGCACAGGGCGACATCCAACGTGGTGAGGAACGCTGGCTGAGCGTACTGTCCGCCGAGGACCGGCGTGCGTTTGTGCGGGTCCTCCAGCGTCTGAGCGACACCGACTAGGCAGGGGCCGAGCGTGACCAGACAGCGACTCACCGCCGATCAGCGCAACGCGTTCCTCGCAGCGCTGCTGGGGTGGTCGATGGACGCCTTCGACTACTTCCTGGTGGTGCTGGTGTACGCCGACATCGCCGAGACCTTCCACCACACCAAGACCGAGGTCGCGTTCCTCACCACGGCCACGTTGGCGATGCGCCCGGTGGGTGCCCTGCTGTTCGGGCTGTGGGCCGACCGGGTTGGCCGGCGCATCCCGTTGATGGTGGATGTCATGTTCTATTCGGTCGTCGGCTTCCTGTGCGCCTTCGCCCCCAACTTCACCGTCCTGATCATCCTGCGCCTGCTCTACGGCATCGGGATGGGTGGCGAATGGGGGCTGGGTGCCGCACTGGCGATGGAGAAGATCCCGCCCGAACGCCGCGGGTTCTTCTCCGGCCTGCTGCAGGAGGGTTACCTGTTCGGCTACCTGCTGGCGACCGTGGCCTCGCTGCTGGTCACCGACTGGCTGGAGCTGTCGTGGCGCTGGCTGTTCGGGTTGAGCATCATCCCGGCGCTGGTCAGCCTGATCATCCGGTACCGGGTCAAAGAGTCCGAGGTGTGGGAAGCCACCCAGGACCGGATGCGGGTGACCCACACCAGGATCCGCGATGTGCTGCGCGAAGCCCGGGTCATCCGCAGATTCGGATATCTGGTGCTGTTGATGACCGCCTTCAACTGGATGAGCCACGGAACCCAGGACATCTACCCGACGTTCCTGCATCACAGCGACGGCGCCGGGCTGCCCAGCGTGACGGCCAAGTGGATCGTGATCATCTACAACATCGGCGGCATCATCGGCGGCCTGGTGTTCGGCTCGCTGTCGCAGCGGTACGGCCGGCGCTACACCATCGCGTTCTGTGCGGTGATGGGGCTCCCGATTGTCCCGCTGTTCGCCTATTCGCACGGTGCGGCGATGTTGTGTCTGGGTGCGTTTTTGATGTTCGCCGTCGTGCAGGGTGCGTGGGGGGTGATTCCGGCGCACCTGACCGAGATGTCACCGGATGCGGTGCGCGGCTTCTACCCCGGGGTGACCTACCAACTCGGGAATCTGTTTGCCGCATTCAACCTGCCGATTCAGGAACATCTCGCCGCCTCGCATGGCTATCCGTTCGCGCTGGCCGCCACGATCGGCCCGGTTCTGTGCATCGTCGCCGTGCTTTCGCTGGTGGGCCGGGACGCCACCGGGATCCGATTCGGTTCCGACCCAGTCCGAATCGGATAGTCGTCGAGAACCCGCCGCCCCGCGCCGACCGAGGTGCGCGACGCGTAACCTGTTGCGACGACACGCCGGGGCAGGTCGCGGTGGGTTAAGTCTCGCGCTACCGCCCAGGAAATCGGGAGTGGCCCGGGAGCTACGGCGTGAGGATGACCTTCAGTTCATCCCCGGAGCGCGACGCCACCGCGGCGTAGCCCTTGGCGGCGTCATCCAGCGGCAGCGTGCTGGTGAAGATGCCATCGACGTTGAGCCGGCCCGCCTGGAGCAGCGGAATCAGCGCCGGCCAGGTCTGCTGGACCGGGGCGGTGGTGAACCGCAACGTGATACTGCGCAGCAGCGAGGCCAGCGCGGGAAACGGCAGCGGCGACAGGTCGTGTACGCCGACCACCGAAACGGTGCCGCCCGGCCGCACCGCCGCCAGCGCGTCATTCATCGACGCATCACTGCCCACGGCGTCGATCACCGCATCCACACCGCGCCCGCCGGTCGCCTCCAGGATCGCCTGGATCGCCGGGACCGCGACGGGTCTACCCCCGGCCCGCTCGGCACGTTCCAACCGGCCGGGTACCGCGTCGACCGCCAATACCGTTGCCGCACCCTGAGCCAACGCGCTGCGCAGGGCACACTGCCCGACCGCCCCGAGGCCCAGCACGGCCACCGTGCCGCCCAACGGGATGTCGGCGCGCCGCGCGGCCGCCCACCCGGTGGCGAGGTTGTCGGTGAGCAGCAGGGCCGCTTCGGTGGTGATCCGCTCGGGGAGCTTGCGCAGCTGAAAATCAGCGGCGGGCACCGCGAGTAGGTCGGCCTGAGCGCCCGGCAACGCCCCGGAGCCGAAGATCTGCGGGCCCGAGTGACACATCACCGGGTCATGGGTCGCGCACCCCGCACAGCTACCGCAACCAGCGACCGAGGACACCATCACCAGGTCGCCGACCGTTACCGTGCGCACGTCGGGCCCGGCCTCGACGACGGTGCCGATGGCCTCGTGGCCCAGCGCTACCGGCTCGGCCAGCGGGTAATCGCCGTCGTAGAAGTGCAAGTCGGATCCGCAGATCGCCGCCGCGGTCACCGCCACGATGGTGCCGTCCGGGCCGGACAGCACCGGGTCGGGCCGGGTGTCGACCCGGATACTGGCCGGGCCGTCGATCACTACTGTGCGCATATCAGCGTGCTTCCTTTCTCGTCCGCAACACGAACTGGGACCAGTCGGGTTCACGCACCGCCGACCAGTACTCGTTGAGCCGCCACGGGCTGACGGTGTGGATCTCGCCGTCCGCGTTCTTGAAATACGAGTGCTTGACCGACGGCTGCGACCACACCATCTTCTTGATGGCGTCCTGGGTGCGGCGGTGCCAGTCGGCCGCGGCTTCCGCGGTGGGCTCCAGTGACCCGATGCCGCTCTGCGTCAGATGGGCCAGACAGTCGTTGATGTAACGCATCTGCAGTTCGGAGTGAAAGATCAGGCTTCCGCCGTGCGCGAGATGGGTTCCGGGACCGTAGATCAGGAAGAAGTTGGGAAATTCCGGCACCGTGATACCCAGATAGGCGAACGGGCGGGTTCCCCAGATGGCGTGCAGGTCGGCGCCGCCCCGGCCGGTGATCGTCATCGGCCACAACACGTCGGTGTGCCGGAACCCGGTCGCGTAGACGATGACGTCGACGTCGTGGCTGACGCCGTCGGCGGTGACGATCCCGTGCGGGGTGATCCGCTCGATCTCGGTGCGCACCAAGTCCACATTGTCGCGGCGCAGGGTGGACAGCCAGCTGCCGTTGTCCTGCAGCGTCCGCTTTCCGGTCGCCGGGTAGTCCGGCATCACCTTGGCCAGCAGTTCCTCGTCGCCGTCGATCTGGTTGGTGATCCAGTCGGCGAACATCAGCCGGGCCATGGCGTTGATCTCGCTGACGGCGTAGTTCTGGTCGGGATAGTCCGGGTCGACCCGCGCCGCGTCAAGACCCTTGTCGGCGCCCGGCCACATCAGCAGGAAGCGGTACCAGCGCCCGTAGCACGGCAGGTGATTCATCGCCCAGCGCACCCCGTCGGGAACCCGATCGTGATACATCGGGTTCGGGAACATCCATTGAGCGGTGCGCTGAAAGACGGTGAGGTGCGCGACGTCCGCGGCTATCGCGGGTGCGATCTGAAATCCGCTGGCACCCGCGCCGATCAGCGCCACCCGTTTGCCGGTGAGGTCGACGGAGTGATCCCAGCGCGCGGAGTGAAACGCCGGGCCGGCGAAGGTGTCCGCACCGTCGAGCCCCGGAACGTGCGGACGGTTGAGCTGCCCGACGGCGGTGATGACGGCTCGGGCCCGCAGCGTACTCGCTGTCCCATCGGCGGCGCGCAGCGACAGCGTCCAGACTTCGTCGTCGTCATCCCATTGTGCGGCAATGACTTCTGTCCCCCACCTCACGTTCTCGCCGAAGCCGTGCTTGTCGATCACCTGGGCGAAGTATGCCCGCAGTTCATGCTGTTCGGCGAAGTAGTGCGACCACTGATTGCTGGGTTCGAAGCTGTAACAGTAGAAGTGGTTGGCGACGTCCACACGTGCCCCGGGGTAGCTGTTCTCCCACCAGGTTCCGCCGGGTCCATCGTTCTTTTCCACGATCGTGAACGGGATGTTGGCCTGTTTGAGTCGCACACCGGCCAGAACCCCGGATTCACCGCAACCGATCACCACGACCGGCCACTGCGCGGCGCGCTCGGCGTCCAGTGCAGCGGGCCGGCGGGGATCCAGACCGGTCAGGTCCATCTCCTCCAGCAGCAGCGGGTGGTAGTCGGCCGGGACCCGCTCGCAGGCCGCCCAGTCCATCATCTCCTCGATGAGTTCCGCGCTCAGCGGTTCGGGCTCGGGGCAGCCGCGGTCGCGGTAGTCCGCGATCACCGGTAGCGCCACGGCGCGAGCGCGGGCCTTGTCCTCCTCGGACATGAAGCCCTGGATCTCGTTGAGGAACAGCCCCGCGGGTTTGAAATCCCGGATGAACCGCGGATCACCGGTGATGTGGACCAGCGCGAGCAGCAGCGTGGGGATGCTGACGTCCTCCAGTGCTGCGGCGATGTCCGGCGTCGCGGTGCTGAAGGGCTGGCCGGCATACGGGCTGCGCATCGCGGTCCTTTCCAATTACGCTACGTCTGGTGTCGTAATCGTAATTACGCTACCGTCGGTGCCGTAATGAATCAAGAGCCGAAAGGTGCACGGTGAGCGGAGTAATCATCACGGGAGCGGCGTCCGGGATCGGCCGGGCGTGCGCGGAGGCGCTGGTAGCCGACGGGCGGCGGGTCGCGTTGTGGGACATCGCCCCCGCCGTCACCCAGGTGGCCGCGGACTTGCGCATGCCGGGCACGGTGGTCGACGTGTGCGACGACGCCGCGCTGGCGCCGGCGGTCGCGGCGGCTGCTGCGGCATTGGGCGGCATCGACGGGCTGGTGCACGCCGCGGGCCGGGTCATCGTCGAACCGGTCGGCGCCTACACGGCCGAGTCGTGGCACGCGGTACTCGACGTGAACCTGCGGGCCCAGGCGATGCTGGTCCAATTGCTGTTGCCGCACCTGGAAGCGTCAGCCGGTAGCGGCGGCTCCCCCGCGGTCGTCGGGATCTCCAGCATCGAGGGGTTGGCCGCCAACCCCTACATTCCGGCCTACTGTGCGTCGAAGGCCGGTCTGCTCGGGCTGACCAGATCGATGGCCGCCCAGCTGGGCGCATCGGGCATCAGGATCAACGCGGTGTGCCCCGGGTTCATCCGGACGCCGATGCTGCAGGCGGCCCTCGATGTCGACGAGGTCCGGGCCGGCTTTGAGCAGGCCACGCCGCTGGGCCGGATCGGCGACCCCGCCGAGGTGGCTCAGGCGGTGGCGTTTTTGATGTCGCCGCGCGCGTCCTTCATCACCGGCTCGCACCTGGTGGTCGACGGCGGCGTCACCGCCCGGCACGCCTGAGGCCGGCTATCGGTGCAGCGCGATCGGCGGGTGGTATTGGCCCACCAGCCTGCGATGCCACCAGGCCCGATCGTTTCGCAGCTCCTGCCAGCTGGTGAACCGATACGCGTACAGCAGGGCCCGCACATAGCGGGGCGGCGAGTCCGGGAACGGGTTGTACCGCAGCAGCCGCAGCGTCGGCGCATCGTTGCGCAGCAGCCGTGTCAGGAACGCGTCCCACCACGGCTGCGCGTAGCGCGGTGAGATCGCGGCGAACCACATCAGCCAGTCCAGGCGCAGGTGGTAGGGCGCCCACTGGGGTGGTATTCGGTGCACCGAACCGGGTTTGGCCTTGAACGCGTATTCCCGCCAGACGGTGTGATCGCTCAGGGTCTCGTCATCGGTGCCCTCGATCACCACCTCGTGCCGTATACGGCCGACGGTCCCGAACGCGCCGTAGGTATTGACGAGCCGATAGGCGTTGAACGAGAGGTTCATTCGTTGATGACGCGACGCCATGTTGCGCACCGGCCAGTAACTGAGCACCACCACCACGGCGGTGAACGCGATCACCAGGCAGACGAACCAGACCGGTGCGCCGGGCAGCTGCGGTGTTGTCGGCAGCCGCAGCACCGCCGACACCCAGGACGCGTCGACGGCGCTGGCGGCCAAGATGATGGTCACCCAGTTCAGCCAGGCGAAGTTGCCGGATGCCACCAGCCACAGCTGGGTGACGACGATGACCGTGGCCGCAATGCCGGCGACCGGTTGCGGCGCGAACAATCCGAACGGGACCACGAGTTGGGCGACATGGTTGCCCGCCGCCTCGATGCGGTGCAGCGGTTTGGGCAGATGATGGAAGAACCAGCTCAGCGGTCCGGGCATCGGTTGCGTCTCGTGGTGGTAGTACAGGCAGGTCAGGTTGCGCCAGCAGGCGTCGCCGCGCATCTTGATCAGTCCTGCCCCGAACTCGATCCGGAAGACCAGCCAGCGCGCGAGCCACAGCACCAGGACCGGCGGCGCCGTCTGGTCATTGCCCAGGAAGACGGCCAGGAAACCGCTTTCCAGCAGAATCGATTCCCAGCCGAACGCATACCAGGCCTGCCCGACGTTGACGATCGACAGGTACAGCACCCACAGCAGCAGCCAGATCAACATCGCCGCCCACAGCGGGACCAGATCGGCTGCGCCCGCGACGAGCGCCGCGCTCGTCGCCGCACCGGTCCAGGCGACGGCGGCGAAAAACCGGTCCGAATAGTGCAGGTGAAAGATGCTGGGCGCGGCCCGAAACGACGAGCGCCGCAGATACGCCGGCACCGGCAGCATGCCGCGCTCGCCGATGAGCGCCCGGAACTGCCGCGCCGCGGCGAGGAACGCAACGAAATACACCGCGGCGATGCCGCGTTCCAGTATCAGCCTGCCCAACCACAGGTCGGGCGCCGTGAACCATCCCATGCCCGCACCTCCTGGGCCGACGGATGTTCAGCCGTCGCTCAACACCGTGCGTAGTAAGTGCATCACGACGGTGGTGGACCGCTCCCGGATATCGGCGCGGTTGCCCGGTAGCCGCAGCGTTCGGGTCAGTGTTGCGCCGTTGCCGAGCTTGACGCTGAAACAGACCGTGCCCACCGGCTTTTCGTCGGTTCCACCGCCGGGTCCGGCGATCCCGGTGACGGCCACCGCGGTGTCGGCCCCTAACTGGCGCAATGCCCCCTCAGCCATCGCTTCGGCCACCGGCTCGGAGACCGCCCCGTGCGTGGCGATCAGCTCCGGGTCGACGCCGAGCATGCCCTGTTTGGCCTCGTTGGAATACGACACGACGCCGCCGGCCACATACGCCGACGAACCGGCCAGCTCGGTCAACCGGGCCGCCACCAACCCTGCGGTGCACGACTCCGCGGTCGCAATCGTGCGCCCGGTCAACAGTTTTGCCACCTGATCATCGATCCGGGAGCCGTCTTCGGAGAAGATCTCCTCGGCGTGATGGTCGCGCAGCAACCCCAGCAACTGGGTGTACACCGCCGCGGCGTCCGGCTCATAGCGGGTGACCATTTCGATCTCCCCGCGCCGCAGACAGGTGGTGATTTCCAGGCGTTCGAATCCGGTGATCCGCCGCTCGGCCTCGCGTAGCGTGTCGGCCAGCCCCGACTCCGGCAGTCCGAACATCCGGACGGTCTGCTGCTGATAGCTGGTCCGGCCGGCGATCGCCGCAAGGAGGTCCGGTACCTGGACTGCGGTGCGCCACATGGGCTGTAGCTCGCGCGGCGGCCCGGGCAGCACCAGCACGGTCGGGCTGCCCGGCACCACCACGCCGGGCGCGGTTCCGACCGGATCGATGATGTGCGATCCGGCCGGGATCATCGCCTGCTTGCGGTTGGCGGCCAGCACCGCATCGAAGTCCACCACCTTGAACCGGCCGGCCAGCGCCCCCAGGATCCCGGCGATCTTCTCCTCCAGCACGGCATCCAACACCAGGTCGCGTCCGCAGAACCGGGCGACGACCTCGACGGTCATGTCGTCGGCCGTCGGGCCCAGCCCGCCGCTGGTGACGATCAGGTCCACACCTTGGGCGGCCAGGAACCGCAGTTGGGCTTCGATGTCCGGTGCACGGTCGCCGCAGATGGTGATGTGCGCCAACTCAACGCCCAATTCCAGCAGCCGGTCGGCGATCCAGGGTCCGTTGAGATCCTGGACCCGCCCGGTGAGGACCTCGGTGCCGGTGACCACGATGCCTGCGCGTGCGCTCACCGCCCTGACATTACGCACCGGACGGTGAGCGCCGCACGCCCGCGGGTTACGGCAACGCCGAGACCGGGAACCTCATCGCGGGCTCGATCGCCTGCGGCAGCGTCAGCGTCGCCGGGGGCGCGACGACACTGGGTGCCATCGAGACCGGTGCCGTGACGGCCGGGGCGGTCGGCGTGGTGCCGAGGTTGGGCATCGGGAAGGGGAACATCCTGCTCAGATCGCCGGGAAGGCTGGCCAGGCCGGCCGGGGTGGACGGCGCCGCCGGTGTGCCGGCCAGCGGCGGCAGCGTGCCGGCCACCGGGGGCAGCGAGCTCTGCTGCGGCAGGTTGATCGTCGCGTTGGCCAGCGGCGGCGTGGCCGGTGCGGCCGGCGCAGCGCCCAACGCCGAGCTGGTGGTCTGCAGGATCTGCTGCGGGATGCTGCCCGTGACAAACTGCTCGACCACACCGGGCAGTCCGGGGGTCGGGCTCGCCACCGGGTCAGCTGCCGCGGTGGCGCTGGTCGCCAGCGCGCCCAGGAACAGGCCTGCGGCGGCGCCCGCCGTGGCGACGATGAGGTTGCGGGTTCGTGACATGGTTCTCCCAATCGGTTCGACGCGACATGCGAAACCGAAGCTAGGCCGTCGCGGACGCTGCGCATGCCACGCAACTCGCGATTTATGGAACCGTTGCGAAGGCGAGGCGATGCGGTGATGCGGCGCCGCCCGTAACATCGCTGAGGTGCAGGTGCCAGCGGCAGTTGACCCGATCCCGGAGATCGATGCGAGCCCGCCCGGGGCGCAGGTCGGCGCGTTCTTCGACCTCGACGGCACCCTGGTCGACGGGTTCACCGCCACCGCGCACGCCGGCGATCGCGTCCGCCGCCGCCAGGCCCGGGCCGGCGAGGTGCTGGGTGTTGTCGAAGCCGCGGTGCGGTACCGGTTCGGCCGCATGCAGTTCGCTCGCCTGCTGATCCGCGCTGCCGGCTATTTGCGCGGCGAATCGCTCGCTGAACTCGATGAACTAGGCGAGCGGTTGTTCGTCGAACACATCGCGGCACGCGTGTACCCGCTGATGCGGGACGTCGTGCGCGCCCATCAGCAACGCGGACACACCGTGGTGCTCAGCTCCTCGGCGCTGACCATCCACGCCGAGCCGGTCGCCCGGTTTCTCGGCATCACCCATGTGCTGTGCAACCACTTCGAGGTCGACGACGACGGCCTGCTCACCGGTGGCGTGATCAAACCCGTCGTGTGGGGCCCGCAAAAGGCGGTCACCGTGCAAAAGTTCTGCGCCGACAACGAGATTGACCTACGCGACAGCTACTTCTACGCCGACGGCGGCGAAGACGTGGCGTTGATGTCCATGGTCGGCCGGCCCCGGCCGGTCAATCCCCGCTCCGAACTCGCCGCCGCCGCCGCCGAGCACGGCTGGCCGATCCTTGCGGTCACCAGGCCGCCGCGCGCCGACAGCCGATCACTGCGTCACGCAGCGGGTTTCGGAGTTGCGGTGCTGCGGGCGGTCACCACCCGCTGAGCCGCTTCGGCTATTTGGCCAGCCACTTCTCGACGGCGGCCACATCCCTCGAATAGGAGTCCAGGATGTAGTCGTCGAAGCGGGAGCCGCCGCTGATCGCGTCGGACCCGCGCCATGTCACGTGCACCTGGGCGGCGCCGCGCTGGAAGATGTCGACGCGGTCACGTTCCTTGCGCTGCCATCCGTGCTGCTCGGCGAGCTGGCAGAGACCCTGCCGGTCGGTCGTCATGGCGTCCACGCTAGCAGCCGCGGGCGGTCACGCCTTGTGTGGAATACCGGCCACGGTGCCGCCGTCCATCACGAACTCGGCGCCGGTGGCGTACGAGGATTCGTCGCTGGCCAGGAACAGCACGAAGGTCGACACCTCGATCGGGTCGGCGGCGCGACCCATCGGGATGGTCAGGAAGTCTTCCGGAATGCTCTCGGTCATCGGCGTGCGGATCATCCCGGGATGGATCGAGTTGACCCGGACGTTGTGCGGGGCCAGTTCCAGGGCGACCGACTTGGTCAACCCGCGGACCGCCCACTTCGACGCCACATAGCCGTGCACCCAGGCGGTGCCGCGCAGGCCCTCGATGGACGACACGTTGACGATCGAGCCGCCTTCCGCGGCGATCATCGCGTCGGCGACCGCCTGCATGCCCAGGAACGTCCCGGTGAGGTTGATGTCGAGGATGCGCTGCCAGTCACCCAGGTCGTATTGCTGGATCTGGCCGCCGTTGACGATGCCGGCGTTGTTGACCAGCACGTTGAGTTTGCCGAAGGCGTCGACGGCGGCGGTGACGGCGGCCTTCCACTGGTCGGGCTGGGTGACGTCGAGGTGCACGTAGCGGGCGGCGTCGCCGAGTTCGGCCGCCAGCGCCGCGCCGTCCTCATCGAGGATGTCGCCGAGCACCACCTTGGCGCCCTCGGCCACCAACAGGCGGGCGTGCGAGGCGCCCATCCCCCGCGCACCGCCGCTGATCAGTGCAACCTTGTCGTCCACGCGTCCCATGACGGGTGAGGCTACCGCACCAAGCGACAAACTAGAACCTGTTTCAGTTTTGCGTGTGGCGGCAGTGGTATTTGCCGTTGACTATGCGGCTACGGCGCGGTTTCGGGCCCAAACCCGCCCTCAGCGCAGGATCAACGGCATAGGTGTACGCACGAGGCTCGGTGAATCCGTTCGCTCTAGACGAGAATATGATTTCCGATTATCGTCAACGACGTGCAAACGCAGAAGGTGCTCGCGCCCGACGTCTCAACCTGGCCCGCGGAGAACCCGCAGCTGATCGGCAGCCGCTGCGACGCGTGCGGCGCGACGACCTGGCCGAAACAGGAACTGTGCCCCAACTGCAGCACGCCGGGGATGTCCGAGGTGCTGCTGCCCCGACGCGGGACGCTGGTGGCCTGGACCACGCAGGGATTCGTACCGAAGCTGCCCTATGCCGGTGCGGAAACCGCCACGACCTTCGCCCCGTTCGGCGTCGGCCTGGTTCAACTCGACGACGTGGTGCGGGTGGAGGCGCGGCTGACCGAGCACGATCCGGCCAAGCTGCGGTTCGGAATGGACGTCGAGCTGACCTTCGTCCCGTTCTTCGTCGACAGCGACGGGACCGAAATCCTGACCTGGGCGTTTCAGCCGGTCTGACTAGGCATCGAGGGAGATTTCGCTATGAATGACGTTGCGATCATCGGGGTCGGGCTGCACCCGTTCGGACGCTTCGACGGCAAACCCGCCCAGCAGATGGGCGCCGAGGCCATCGGATTGGCACTCGCCGACGCCGGCGCCGCCTGGAAGGACATCCAGTTCGGTGTCGGCGGCAGCTACGAGATCTCCAACCCCGACGCGGTGACCCGCCTGGTCGGCCTCACCGGGATTCCGTTCACCAACGTGTTCAACGCCTGCGCGACCGCGGCCAGCGCGATCCAGCTGTGCGCCGACACCATCAAGTTGGGCCGCTACGACGTCGGAATCGCGGTGGGGATGGACAAGCATCCGCGCGGTGCGTTCACCGACGACCCGGCCAAACTGGCGCTGCCGGCCTGGTACGCCGAGAACGGGCAGTTCGTCACCACGAAGTTCTTCGGCATGAAGGCCAACCGCTACCTGCACGATCACGGCATTTCGCCGGAGACGTTGGCGAAGGTGGCGGCCAAGAACTTCCGCAACGGTGCGTTGAACCCCAACGCGTTCCGACGCAAGCCGATGGCCGAGGAAGACATCCTCACTGCGCCGATGCTGAACTACCCGCTGACCCAGTACATGTTCTGTGCCCCCGATGAGGGTGCCGCGGCGGTCATCATGTGCCGCGCCGATATCGCGCACCGCTTCACCGGCAAACCGGTGTACGTGCGGGCAGCCGAGATCCGGACCCGCCGCTTCGGCGCCTACGAGGTGCACGCCACCTCCGCGCCGGTCGTCGAGGATGTCTCGCCCACCGTGTACGCCTCCCGGGCCGCGTTCGAGGCGGCCGGGGTGGCCCCCGACGATGTCGACGTCATCCAGTTGCAGGACACCGATGCCGGTGCCGAGGTGATCCACATGGCCGAGGCCGGTTTCTGCGCCGACGGCGACCAGGAGAAGTTGGTGGCCGACGGCGCTACCGAGATTCATGGTTCGCTGCCGATTAACACCGATGGCGGGCTGATCGCCAACGGTGAACCGATCGGCGCCTCGGGGCTGCGTCAGGTGCACGAGTTGGTCCGCCAACTTCGGGGCGAGGCGGGTGAGCGTCAGGTGCCCGGAGCGCCGAAAGTCGGATTTGCGCAGGTCTACGGGGCGCCTGGGACCGCATCGGCGACCATCGTCACCGTCTGATCCGCCCGGGCACTCGTGGTTGAGTCGGCCGGCCCCCGGCGAGGCCCGCCCCGATCTCGGGGGTCCCGCTGGTCGCGTTGACACGCGTCTGGTACTAAACTAGAACACGTTTCAACTTTGGTTCCCGTCGCCTATCATCCCGCTTAGGAGCAGGCATGCACACCTCGATCTGCGATGACCTCGGCATCGAGTTTCCGATCTTCGCTTTCACCCATTGCCGCGATGTCGTCGTCGCGGTGAGCAAGGCCGGCGGATTCGGCGTGTTGGGCGCGGTCGGGTTCACGCCCGAACAGCTGGAAATCGAGCTGAAGTGGATCGACGAGAACATCGGCGACCACCCCTACGGCGTCGACATCGTCATCCCCAACAAGTACGAGGGCATGGACTCCGGGCAGTCCGCCGATGACCTGGCCGACTCGCTGCGCAAGCTGGTGCCCCAGCAGCACCTCGACTTCGGTAAGAAGCTGCTCGCCGACCACGGTGTTCCCGTCGAGAACGCCGACGAGGACAGCCTGCAACTGCTCGGCTGGACCGAGGCGACCGCCACCCCGCAGGTCGAGGTGGCGCTGCAGCACCCGAAGGTGACGATGATCGCCAACGCGCTCGGGACTCCCCCGGCCGACATGATCACGCACATCCACGACGCGGGCCGCAAGGTGGCCGCGTTGTGCGGCTCCGCCTCGCAGGCGCGTAAGCACGCGGCGGCCGGCGTGGACATCATCATCGCCCAGGGCGGCGAAGCCGGCGGCCACTGCGGCGAGGTCGGTTCGATCGTGCTGTGGCCGGAGGTCGTCAAGGCGGTGGCACCGGTGCCGGTGCTGGCCGCGGGGGGCATCGGCAGCGGTCAGCAGATCGCCGCGGCGCTGGCGCTGGGCGCCCAGGGCGCCTGGACCGGTTCGCAGTGGCTGATGGTCGAGGAATCCTCGAACACCGAGGCCCAGCACGCGGCCTACATCAAGGCGGGTAGTCGCGACACCGTCCGCAGCCGGTCGTTCACCGGCAAGCCGGCCCGGATGCTGCGCAACGACTGGACCGAGGCGTGGGAGGCCCCGGACAACCCGAAGCCGCTGGGCATGCCGCTGCAGTACATGGTCTCTGGGATGGCGGTGCGGGCCACCAACAAGTACCCCAACGAGAGCGTCGACGTGGCGTTCAACCCGGTGGGCCAGGTCGTCGGCCAGTTCACCAAGGTGGAGAAGACCGCGACCGTCATGCAGCGCTGGGTGCAGGAGTACCTCGAGGCGACCAGCACACTGGACGCGCTCAACGACGCCGCCGGCGTGTAGTCAGCGCCCAGCGCCCAGATACGGCTGGATCGCCAGCACATACAGCCCGAATACCGCGAACGGCGCCAGCAGCGGAAGCCAGGGCAGGCTCAGCGGAAACGCGGTCGCGACCAGACCGGCGAAGGTGAATCCGAGGGCGCCGACCGCCGCCGGTGCCGTCACCGCACCCGCGTGCCGAAGTGTCAGGTAGCCGGCGGCGCTCAAACCGGACAGTCCGGCCAGGACCGGCACCGGATCGGCGAGCACGATCGCCGACCCGGCCAGCAGCACGGCCAGCGTCGCCGCGGTACGCAGGGTCAGCCCGGCCAGCACCGCGGCCAGCGCCAGCAGCGCGATCACCGCCGCCCCGCGGGAATGCGATCCGACGGCCGGTACGGTCGCCATCAACACCCCCAATACCCCCGACAGGGATTGCGACGCCGCCAATTTCATGTCACCGTCGCCCCCGCACCGGGCGGCGGTCGGTCAGCAGCCGCATCGACTGGTCCAGGGTGTGCTCGGGGTCCCAACACACCACGTCGACCCCGACGGTGGCCATGTCGCGATACATCGAGGCCCGCTCCAGCGCCCACATCCGCTCGATCAACGGATCATGCTCACCTTCGAACGGCGAGCCCTCGAGCACGTCGACGGCGACCACCACGTGCCCGCGGCGACGCAGGTCGATCAGCGCGAGGGCGAACTCGGTGTCCAGCAAGGTGGAGAAGGCGACGACGACCGCGCCGGCGGGAACCGCCGCACGCGGAGCCAATGTCCCGGTAGTGGTTTCGAAGTCATCGCCGACGTGCAGGACGGTGTCGATCAACCGGTAGAACTGCCGCTGCCCGATGTCGGCACCCAGCCACCGTGGACGTCGACCGCCCAGTGCGACGACACCGGCACGATCCCCGTTGCGCAGCGCAGTCTGGACCACCTGCGCGGCACCGCGCACCGTCCGGGTGGTCGCTTCGGTGGCGGGCCCCGGCTCCTGCGGGTACCTGTCGATCAGCACCACCACGTCGGCGGCGCGGTCGGTCAGACGCTGCGTCACATGCAGTCTGCCGCGACGGGCACTCACCGGCCAGTTGACCATCCGCAACGGGTCGCCGGGAACATAGGCGCGGATATCGGCGTACTCGACGCCCGGGCCGATACGGCGGGTCAGGTGGGTGCCCAATCGGTCCAGCAGCTCGGTGCGCGGGATCGGCGTCGATTGCGGTGGGGCCAGCGGGAATACGTTCACCTCGGCGGCATCCACCGCGGCGGTTCCGGCCAGTAACCCGCCACCGGCCAACACGGCGACCTCGGCCCGGATCGGGTATCGGCCCCAACGTTCGGTCACCGCGTGCACGGTCTGCACCGGCCGGGGAGATTCGTCAACGAGCTGCATCCCGGGCACCGCCGTCACCCTCAGTTGCCCCGCCACTCCGTCGGGTTCGGCGGTCAGCCAGACCGTCAACCGTGCCTGCTCGGATTCGAAGCAGCGCTGCGATGCCGGCTGCGCATGGACGCGAATCCTCGGCGCCGGCCGCTGCCAGTTGATCGAGCACAACACCCCCAGCAGCGGCGCGGCGAACGCGATGAGCTGCCAGCGCGCGGCGAGCACCGCGGCGGCCAGGGCGAGGGCACTGCAGGTCGCCAACGCCAGCGTCAGAGATGAGGCACGCCAACGTAGCTCGATGTCGGTGACCCGGGTTTCGATCATTACTCGCTCAGTCCCCGCGCCCGCGGCACCGGCAACCGGTGCAGTAGCTCGGCCACCACGTCCGACCCCTGGATGCGGCGCACCCACATCTCCGGGCGCAGGGTGATCCGGTGAGCGACGGCCGGGACGGCCAGTGCCTTGACATCCTCGGGGATCACGTAGTCCCGGCCGTCCAGCAGTGCGCGTGCCCGGGCGAGCTGGACCAGGTCGAGTTCGGCGCGCGGGCTGGCACCGACCGCCACCTGCGGATGATGCCGGGTCGCGGTCGCCAGCGCGACCACGTAGTGCAGCACATCGTCGTGCACGGTGACCTGCTCGACCGATTCACGCATCGCCACCAGGTCGTGCGCGTCGACGATCTGCGCGACGGCGGGCTCCGCCGAACCGCGGTCGAGTCGGCGGCGCAACATCGAGGTCTCGTCGCGTTCGGACAGGTACCGCAACTCCAGCCGGATCGCGAAACGATCCAATTGCGCCTCCGGCAGCGGGTAGGTGCCCTCGTATTCGATCGGGTTGTCGGTTGCCAGCACGATGAACGGCGCCGGCAACCGGTGCGTTTGACCGTCGATGCTGACCTGGCCCTCCGCCATCGCCTCCAGCAGGGCCGCTTGGGTTTTGGGCGGCGTCCGGTTGATCTCGTCGGCCAGCAGCAAGTTGGTGAAGATCGGCCCGGACCGGAACTCGAAGTGCCCCGACTGCATGTCGTAGATGGTCGAGCCGAGCAGGTCCGCGGGCAGCAGATCCGGCGTGAACTGGACGCGGGTGAACCCCAGGCCCAGCGCCGCGGCGAACGACCGCGCGATCAGCGTCTTGCCCAGCCCCGGCAGGTCTTCGATGAGGACGTGGCCGCGCGCGAGTACGGCGGTGAGAATCAACGCGAGCGCCGGGCGCTTACCCACCACGACACGTTCGATCTCGTCCAGCACCGCTTCGCAGTGCGCGGTGGTGGTCGCCGCCGGCATCGTCACACCTGCTCCAATCGTTGCAGAATATCTTCGAGTGCCGCCCGGCCCGGGCCGCGTCCGCGATCGCGGCCTTCGGCGACGTTGGCTGGATCCACCCACTGCCATAACGTTGCGCCGAAGAGCATTTCGCCGGTCGCGTCGAATGCTGCCGGATCGGTGCGGCGTGATTGACCGGTTGCGTTCTCGAACCGCCGCGCGAGCATCGGACGCCAGTGTCGGTCCCAGTCGATCCGGGTGGACTCCGACCAGTGAATCAACGTCTCGCTGCGGGACAGCCAGTGCCGCAACGAATCAACCCCCGGATCCGGTGGAACGGGGGTCGGCGTCACGTCACGGCCCAGGACCCGCCGAAAGACCACCAGCAGCAGCGCCGCCGCCAGGCCCGAGACCGCCAATGCCGTGCGGCGGCTGTCCAGCAGCAGCGCCAGCGACTCCGTTGCCGCGACCAGGCAGACGCCCAGGATCACCAGCCGCGTCACGACGTGCTCCGCGGTAACTCGGCAAGCACCAGCCGAAGCACCCGAACCGCTGCGTCACGATGATCCTCGTTCATCACGTGCGGGCTGAATCGCGCCTCGGCGAACAGTTTCACCAATTGGGCCGCGTTGTCGGCACGCAACGCATGGTGCTCGACCGCCCGAACCAGCACCTCGGTCGGGGTGTCGAATTCCTGCGGCATCGCGTCGGGCACGTGCGCCAGTTCCCGCTCCATGGTGGCGTAGCAGGCGATGATCGCCTCCCGCGGACCGCGGCCCAGGTCGCCGATCTCGGCCAATCCGAGTTCGGCGGCACGCACCAGCGAACCCGAACCCGCCGGCTCGGGTTCGGGCCCCGCCTCGGCGCCGATCAACGGCAGCGTCGTGCCCGGCCGCCGGCGCGCCCCGATGACGGTGGCCACCAGGGTGACCAGCACCAGCCCCGCCGCGGTGGCGGCGAGATAGGAGAACACGTCGCCGCCCGGACGGGGACGGGGCAGCCGCGGCGACGGCGGGGCGGTGTCGCGATGTTGTGGTACGCCGTCGGGTCCCACTGTCCCGGTGTGCGCCCCCTGGCCGGGTGCCCGCACCCTGATTCCGTAGTGGCCGGCCAGGTGCAGCAACAGCATGGTGATCAGCAGCCACCCGATGAGCACCGCGAGGCCGATCAGCAGCACCAGCGCCGCGCGCCACGTCGGTCGCCCGCCCCGGCCGGCAGCACCTTCGGCGAGCCCGGTCAGGCTGCCGGCCGATGCGCGCGGATTGCGGATGCGGGCGATGATCGCGACCACCAGGATCGCCAGCGTCGCGCTCAGCAGCGCAACCAGGAGGAACACCGACGCCGGGCCGGCCCGGTGCTGGTCGTCGGGCTTTGCGCTGGCTGGAAGGTATCCGCGCAGGGCGGCAGCAGCGAGCGCCAACAGCAGGATCAGGACGGCCACGCGCCCTGTTGCCTTGTCGATACCGGGCATCGGCACACCACTCGACTGGTCGCTCACCGCCGTTGCGGCATCTCCATCCTGGCACGCCCGCCGCTACCGGCGGCAAAATTCCGTTCGCGACGTCCTCGCCGGCGCATCAGCCGTCAGTGCGGCTTTTCGTCGTGCCCGCCGAACTGCTTGCGCATCGCCGACAGCGCCTTGTTGGCGAACTCGTCGAGGTCACGGGACGCGAAACGGGACTGCAGCGCCGTCGTCAGCACCGGCGCCGGGACCCCCTCGTCAATCGCGGCGATCGACGTCCAGCGGCCTTCGCCGGAGTCCGAAACCCGCCCGGCGAAGGTTTCCAGCGTGGGCTCCTCGCGCAGCGCGATGGCGGTCAGATCCAGCAGCCAGGATTCGATCACGCTGCCCCGCCGCCACAGCTCGGCGACCTCGGGAATGTCGATGTTGTACTGGTAGAACTCCGGGTTGGCCAGCGGCGCCGTCTCCGCGTCGCCCTGCTGTACCCGCGTTCCGATATCGGCGTTGCGCAGGATATTGAGCCCCTCGGCGAGCGAGGCCATCATTCCGTACTCGATGCCGTTGTGCACCATCTTGACGAAGTGCCCCGCCCCGGACGGCCCACAGTGCAGATAACCCTGCTCGGCCGGGGCGATCGGACCATCGCGACCCGGGGTGCGCGGCGCCGCCCCGACACCGGGCGCGACGCTGGCGAAGATCGGTTCGACGTGGGCGACGGCGTCGGTGTCACCGCCGATCATCAGGCAGTAGCCGCGTTCCCGTCCCCACACGCCGCCGCTGGTTCCGCAGTCGAGCAGTCGAATCCCCTGCTCGGCCAGCATCTCCGAGTGCTTGATGTCGTCGCGGTAATACGAGTTGCCACCGTCGATCACGATGTCGCCGGACTCCAGCACGCCGCCCAGGTCCTCGATGACCGAGGTGGTGATCGGCCCGGCGGGGACCATCACCCACACCACACGCGGCGCGGTGAGGCTGTCGGCGAGTTCGGCCAGCGAGGACACCCCGGTGATCGGGCCGCCTCCGGCGATGGCCGCGACCGCGTCGGGATTGTGATCGTAGGCCACGCATTCGTGTCCGTCGTTGACCAGACGACGCGCGAGGTTAGCCCCCATGCGGCCCAGGCCGACCATTCCTAGCTGCATCTTCTCCCCTGCTCTCGGTTTTTCACGGTTAAGCGCCACGGTCAGACGGCAGCCAGGGCTGTTGCCATCCGTGGTGACCCCGCAGCAACGAGCGTGCCGCCTCGGGCCCCCACGACCCCGACTCGTACGGATGGACCGGCCCCGGCGTGTCCAACAACGGCTGAACGACCCGCCAGGTTTCCTCGATGGCGTCCTGGCGGGCGAACAGCTGGCGGTCACCAGACAACCCGGCGTGCAGGAGCCGCTCGTAGGGGCGTATCGGCTCACCCAGATCCTCGGCGAACGACGAGTCGAGGTGCACGGCGCGCCACGAATCCCCGCCCTGGGCGATCAACTGCAGGCGAAGGCCGGGGTCGGGGTCCACACGCAACACGATCTGGTTGGGTTCGGCTCGGTCTCGGCCGGTCAGGAACGCGAGCGCGGGGACCCGGCGGGTGAACAGCCGGACCTCGGTCACCTTGGCCGGCAACGCCTTGCCCGCGCGCAGGAATATCGGCACCCCCGCCCAGCGCCAGTTGTCGATCTCGGTCCGCATCGCGATGAACGTCTCGGTTTTCGAGCCGTCGGCCACCCCGTCGATGTCGGTGTAGCCGCGGTACTGGCCGCGGACGTAGCGCGCCGGCTCGACCGCCGGCATCGCCCGGAACACCTCGGCCTTCTTGTCGTTGAGGTCATCGGCCGTCGATCCCGCCGGGGGATCCATCGCGACCAGCGCGAGCACCTGCAGCAAGTGGTTCTGCACCACGTCGCGCAAGGCGCCGACGGAATCGTAGAACCGACCCCGGTCCTGCACCCCGAAATCCTCGGCCATGGTGATGTGGATCTCGGCGATGCTGCGGCGGTCCCACACCTCGGCAAGTGTCGTGTTGGCGAAGCGCAGGTATTCCAGTTCCACCACCGGCTGCTTACCCAGGAAGTGGTCGACCCGCAGGATCTGATCCTCCCGCAGCACCGCGCGCAGTCGGGAGTTCAGCTCGATCGCCGAGGCCAGATCGTGGCCGAAGGGCTTTTCGACCGCCACCCGCGCGTCCTTAAGTAACCCGGCCTTTGCGAGGTTCTCCACGATCGGCGCGAACAGCGAAGGCGGCATCTCCAGGTAGTACAACGGGCGCCGACTCGCCCCGGTGTGCTTCGACAGCGCCGCGTAGAGCGCCGGATCGGTGACGTCGCCGTGCAGATAGGACAACCGGGCGGCCAGCCGGTCGAAGACCTTCTCGTCGAACTCCTCGGTGGCGCCGATCGCCTCCCGTGCCCGCGTGCACAGCTGTTCGACGCTGATGTCGTCACTGGCCACACCCAGGATCGGGCAGTCCAACTCGTTGCGGCGCTCCAACCGGTACAGGGCGCGAAACGTCATCTTCCGAGCCAGATCCCCGGTAATTCCGAAGATCACCAACAGGTCGGACGCGATGTCGTCGCGCTCAGCCAATCCGCCACCTCTGCTGACAAGTCGTGTAGGCAACCAGCTTGCGCATCGCGTCGGAGGCGATCCCCCAGCGGCCAGACTCCACCCTAAACATCAGCGCGGCCCTGGACAACCGTCCGCCACGCCACCAGCTGCCGGTGCCGGGTGTGCGCTCGACATTCGTTGTGCCGCTGCGTCACTGCACGGCGCCCGGCGCCGCGACGGTCACTCAGACGAGACGACACCCGGCGGAGCGTACGGGCCGGCGCCCCCGGTGAACAGCCCGGGTTGCCAGCCCTGGGCACCCATGCAGACCAGCGGCAGCCCATCCGGGGATTGCGCGGCCGCCTGCGAGCTGGGGCACGGTTTGCCGATGTCCTGCACGCCGTAGAGCTTGTAGGAAATCATCCAGAACCCGGTGTCTTTGGCCGGGAACTGGTTGGGGATGAAGTGGCACGCCATCGCCTGCCCGTCGGGGCCGCGCCCGTAGATGTACCGCTCCCAGCTGTAACAGGGCTGGTCGATACTGACGCCCTGGGCCATGCCCGGCACGTCACCCGTGTAAGCCCTCGGATCGGCTCCGGCAGCCGGGGCTGCGCCGACGGCGGCTGCGGCGATGGCACCCGCGGTCACTAGTTCGCGAATCATGTCCCACCCTCGAGTTAGCTGAGCCCGGCCGGCGTGGCGGGCGCTGTGCCGAGCCTATCGGGTACCGCGGGGCCGCCCACGCGAATCGGCCGCAATCTCCCGGTGCACCGGTGTATTACTGGCAATTAGCCCCCTTCATCGTGAGGAGTAGCCGATGCCCGCCCCCAATCTGCCCCCCGGCTTCGATTTCACCGATCCCGACATTTACGCCGAGCGCCTACCGGTCGAGGAGCTCGCCGAGATGCGCCGGGTGGCGCCCATCTGGTGGAACGAACAGCCGGCCGGGCGGGGCGGCTTCGATGACGGCGGCTACTGGGTGGTGACCCGCCACCACGACGTGAAGGAGATTTCGCTGCATAGCGACGTGTTCTCCAGCTTGGCCAAGACGGCGTTGCCGCGCTACAAGGACGGCACCGTCGCCGAGCAGATCGACCGCGGCAAGTTCGTGCTGCTGAACATGGACGCCCCGCAGCACACCCGGCTGCGCAAGATCATCTCGCGCGCGTTCACTCCGCGCGCGGTGGAGCAACTGCGCGGCGACCTCAACGAGCGGGCCCGGCGGATCGTCTCCGCGGCCGCGGCCGAGGCATCCGGCGACTTCGTCGAGCAGGTGTCGTGCGAGCTGCCGCTGCAGGCGATCGCGGGGCTGATGGGCGTCCCCCAGGAGGACCGCAAGAAGCTCTTCGACTGGTCCAACCAGATGGTCGGCGACCAGGACCCCGAATTCGCCGGCAACGACGCCATCGCGGCATCGGTCGAGTTGATCATGTACGGGATGGCGATGGCGGCCGACCGCACCGAGAACCCGCGTGACGACCTGGTCACCACGCTGATCCAGGCCGACATCGACGGCCACAAGCTCTCCGACGACGAGTTCGGCTTCTTCGTGATCCTGCTGGCGGTCGCCGGCAACGAGACCACCCGCAACTCCATCACCCAGGGCATGATGGCCTTCACCGATCACCCCGACCAGTGGGAACTGTTCAAACGCGAGCGACCGGCCACCACCGCCGATGAGATCGTGCGCTGGGCCACCCCGGTCACGTCGTTTCAGCGCACCGCGCTGGTCGACTACGAGCTGTCCGGGGTGCCGATCAAAGCGGGTCAGCGGGTGGTGATGTTCTACCGGTCGGCCAACTTCGACGAAGAGGTCTTCGACGACCCGTACACCTTCAACATCCTGCGCAACCCGAACCCGCACGTCGGGTTCGGCGGCACCGGCGCCCACTACTGCATGGGCGCCAACCTGGCCCGGATGACCATCGACCTGATGTTCAACGCGATCGCCGACGGAATGCCGGATCTGGCATCGGTAGGCACCCCGGAACGGCTGCGGTCCGGGTGGCTCAACGGGATCAAGCATTGGCAGGTCGACTACGGCGTCGGCGCGAAGTGCCCGGTCACGCATTGAGCGGAGTGCCAGACGCGCAGTGGACGTTCGGCCCGGACGACGGCGACCTGCTCATTCGCACCGGCGTCGGCGGCCGGGCGGCCAAGATGGGTCACCGACTGACCCTCGTGATGCACCGATGGCAGGCCACCCTGGACTGGTCCGGGGATACGCCGCTGACCGTCGAACTCACCGTCGAGGTGGAGTCGCTGCAGGTGGTGCGGGGTGACGGCGGTGTCAAGGCGCTGTCGGGTCCGGAGAAAACCCTGGTGCGTGCCAATGCGTTGCGGTCACTGGACGCCGGCCGCTTCCCGACCATCCGCTTCGTTGCCGACACGATCGATCAGACCGGCGAGGGATACCGCCTGGCCGGAAGTCTGCAGATCCACGGCACCCAGCGTGATCAGGTTGTCGAGGTGCAGATCACCGATACCGGGGACGAGTGGCGGCTGTCCAGCAACACCGCGGTCCGGCAATCGGATTTCGGTGTGCGGCCCTACTCGTTGCTGATGGGCTCGCTACAGGTCGCCGACGACGTCTCGGTGTCGTTGCTCGCCCAGCGGGCCAAGGACCGCTGAGTCACCGCGACGGTGCCGCGGCCTCTGCGGTCGAATGGTGGGCCCCCGACGGGGTTTGTCCCTTCTCGGGAGCCAGTTCCAGACCCACCGCCACGGCCAGCGACACGACGAAGGTGACCGCGGCGGCCACCAGCGTGGTGACCGCGGAGGCGTAGGTCAACGATCGTGTCCGTGCCGGCGCGCTGGGGCGCACCGCCGCCGCGGCATCAGGCTGCCGCTGGCTCTGCTCGGCGGTGAACTCGGTGCCCAGTGCCACCGCGGCGCCCCGCGCCAATGCCAGGTCGTCGGGTGCGGTGTGCCGCCCGCTGCCGAGCATCTGGGCCGCGGTGGTGTACCGGACCGGCACGACACTGTCCAATCCCGCGTCGGCCAAGAACTCCAGCAGCAGCGCGGCGTCCGCGGCCGCGGCATTACTCCACGTCACGCATACCGCGTGCAATCGCTGACCGGCCGCGTCCAGGCCGGTCCATATCGGCAGCACCACCTCCGCCGCCTGCTGAGCGGCGTTGACTGCGCGGAGCCCGCGGGATTCCCCCACCGCGAACTCGGCGCTGTCCAGGGTCGCGCCGTTGCCATCGTGACCGTCAACCAGGACCCACCCCACCCGGTTTCGCGTCATCGATAGGCCTAATACCGCATCCAAATCTCCACCTCAATCGGGTCCGGCGTTGCCATCGAAACGCGAATCGTGCGGGTCTCCCCACGATGTGGTGGTTCGCGCTTGGCGGCAGGCCGGGACGGCGTGGTCTACGTCGGCTTTACCGCCGGTGAGCCTACCGGGGGACGCCGACATTGCCACATCGGGCCTCCAGGCGCAGGTGGGCGGGGTCAGCCTGAAGCCGATATCTGAGCGTGTGATAATCGACACATCGACCATTCCGAGGTAAGTTCACCCCGATGCGCGTCGGCGCATAAATACGTGGTAAGGGGCCCAAGCATGGCAGAAGTGAGCAAGAAGACGCGCGGCTGGGGACGCCGACTGCTGGTCGCCGCGGCGGCCGCCGTCGCGCTACCCGGTCTGGTCAGTGCCGCCGGCGGAACAGCGCCCGCCGAGGCATTCTCCCGACCCGGCCTGCCCGTCGATTACCTGCAGGTGCCGTCCGCATCGATGGGCCGTGACATCAAGGTCCAGTTCCAAAGCGGTGGCGCCAACTCACCTGCGGTATACCTGCTCGACGGCCTGCGCGCCCAAGACGACTACAACGGCTGGGACATCAACACGGCCGCGTTCGAGTGGTACTACCAGTCGGGCCTGTCGGTGGTCATGCCGGTGGGCGGACAGTCCAGCTTCTACGCCGACTGGTACCGGCCGGCCTGCGGTAACTCCGGCTGCTCGACCTACAAATGGGAGACGTTCCTGACCAGCGAGCTGCCCGGCTACCTGGCGTCCAACCAGGGCGTCAAGTCGACCGGCAGCGCCGCGGTGGGCATCTCCATGGCCGGGTCCTCGGCCATGACGTTGGCGATCTACCACCCGGGTCAGTTCGTCTACGCCGGCTCGCTGTCGGGTTACATCAACCCGTCCGACGGCAAGGGCTGGATCGGCATGGCGATGGGCGACGCGGGCGGCTACCACCCCGAGGACATGTGGGGACCCGGCGACGACCCGGCCTGGCAGCGCAACGACCCGACGGTCAACGTCGGTCAGCTGGTCGCCAACAACACCCGGTTGTGGGTGTATTGCGGCAACGGCACCCCGAACGAGCTGGGCGGCGGCAGCATCCCGGCGACGTTCCTGGAAGGCAACTTCATGATCGGCCAGAACAAGCGGTTCCAGGAGCTGTACGAGGCGGCCGGCGGCCACAACGCGGTGTTCGACTTCCCGCCCTACGGCACCCACAGCTGGGAGTACTGGGGTGCGCAGTTGCAGGCGATGAAGCCCGACCTGCAGAGTTCGCTGGGCGCCGCCTGACGGACGGTTCCGCTGTGTCGCCGAACATGCTTGGATCGATGTCATGCAAGGTTCGGCAACGGTTCACATGGCGGCACCCGCACAGCAGATCTGGGATCTGATCGCCGACGTCCGCAATACCGGGAAGTTCTCTCCGGAGACGTTCGAGGCCGAGTGGCTCGACGGCGCCACCGGTCCCGAGCTCGGTGCCCGGTTCCGCGGACACGTGCGGCGCAACGAGATCGGGCCGGTGTATTGGACGACATGTCGGGTCACCGCATGCGAACCCGGGCGTCGTTTCGGGTTCGCGGTGTTGGCCGGCGACCGGGCGCTCAACAACTGGCTCTACGAGCTGACGCCCAGCGGTGACGGCACCGACGTCACCGAATCGTTCCGGCTGGCCAGCTCGCCGCTGACCACGGTGTACTACTGGGCGTTCGGCGGATTCCTACGCCAGCGGCGCAATATCCGCGACATGACGAAAACCCTGGAACGCATCCGGGATGTGGTCGAGGCGGCGTGAGGCAGCGCCTGCACTGGGTCGCCCAGCACGGCTTCATTCGGGCGGTGGCCACGCTCGGTGCCCGCCGCGGTGACCCGCAGGCCCGGCTGATCGCCGACCCCGCTGTCAAGGCCGATCCCGTCTCGTTCTATGACGCCTTGCGTCCCCGCGGTTCGTTGGTGCGCACCCGGATCGGCTACCTCGCCATCGATCACGCGACCGCGCACGCGCTGCTGCGCTCCGACGACTTCCGGGTGATATCGGCCGGAGCGAGTCTGCCCGCGCCGCTGCGGTGGCTGGAACAGCGCACCCGCGAGGACATGCTGCACCCGCTGCGGCCGCCGTCGCTGCTGGCCGTCGAACCGCCGGAGCACACCCGCTGCCGCAAAGCCGTGTCGGCGGTGTTCACCCCCAAAGCGGTCACCGTCCTGCGCGACCGGGTCCAGCACACCGCGCACACGCTGCTGGATCAGCTGGCCGATGAACGCGGGGTGATCGACATCGTCGCCCGCTACTGCTCACTGCTTCCGGTCGCGGTGATCAGCGACATCCTCGGGGTACCCGAGTCGGACCGGATGCGGGTGCTGGAGTTCGGCGAATTAGCCGCCCCCAGCCTGGATTTCGGCGTCACCTGGCAGCAATACCGCTCGGTGCGGCGCGGCCTCGCCGGCTTCAACGCCTGGTTGACCGAGCATCTGCACGGGCTGCGCCGCGAACCCGGCGACGATCTGATGAGCGAGTTGATCCGAACCGCGGAAAGCGGCGACCCCGACACCCATCTCAGCGAAACCGAACTGCACGCGGTCGCCGGGTTGGTATTGGCCGCCGGATTCGAGACCACGGTCAACCTGCTGGGAAACGGAATTCGGATGCTGCTGGAGGCACCCGACCAACTACAGACGCTCCGGGACCGTCCGCAGTGCTGGGCGGGCGCCGTCGAGGAGATCCTGCGACTGGACTCGCCGGTACAGCTCACCGCGCGAATGGCCGCCACCGACACCGTCGTCGACGGCACCGCGATCAAGCGCGGCGAGGTCGTCGCCATCCTGCTGGCCGCCGCCAACCGTGATCCGGCGGTGTTCTGCGATCCGCACCGCTTCGACGTCGAACGCGCCAACGCCGCACGGCATCTCGCCTTCTCCGGCGGCCGGCACTACTGCCTGGGCGCCGCGCTGGCCCGCGCCGAGGGCGAAGTCGGGTTGCGGGCATTCTTCGACCACTTCCCCGAGGTGCGCAGCGCAGGCCCCGGCGTGCGGCGCGACACCCGGGTGCTGCGCGGTTGGGCGCACCTTCCGGTGCGGCTCGGGCCGCCGAGTTCGATCTCAGACCAGGCTGTCCGGGTCGGCCAGCGGGATCAGGATGTGTGACGGGGTGGCACCGCCCTGGTGGACCCGATAGCTGCCGCCGGCCAGTGCCTTCCGCGCGGGCAAACTGGGCACCAGATGCGGAAAGTCGTAGCTGGTCAAGGTGAGCCGCAGCCGATGCTCGGGCGCGATCAGTGCCGCGGTGGGGAAGATCTCGATGTCGTAGCGGGTCAGCTCGCCCGGTACGACGGGCCGGCTGGCAGCCCGCGTGCTGACATGCTGTGGCCGCAACACGGTGCCGTCGGGCAGGTACCACGTGCGGTCGGTGTCCAGCTCGCGGTGTGAGCCCAGCAGCGCCCCCTGAGTCAGCGGCCGACTGGCCCCGTCGGGGGCCACGTCGTCGAGGTGCGCGACCCACAACGTCTCCGTGGTGGTCGCCGTCGCGTGCAGCGTCAGCGTGATCGGCCCGGCGATCAGCGCCGCTTCGGTGAACGCCTCGGTGGTGTACGTCAGCGCCCCGCGCTGCAGGCGCCGGTTGTCCTGGTCATAACCGATCCGGCCGCCGGCCTGGGTGGCGATGAAGCTGTTCATCCCGAGTGTCCACTGCTCGAGGCTGCGGCCCGATATCGGCCCGCGCGGCCGGTATTGCAGGGCGGCCACCGTCTCGTCCGGATCCGCGGTGTCGGCCAGCCGGCCCGAATCCGCCAGGTACCAGCGGGTGGGCGCCGCGGCCGGGACGGGGTATTCGCGGGTGTGGAACCATTGCGGGCTGCCGATGGCCTGGAAGGTCAACGGCGCTCCGGACAGTGCCGCGGTCTCGTCGTCCTTGAGCCAGCGGTCGAACCACCGCAGCTGCAGCGCATTCAGGTGCAGGCCGCCGAAGTCCGACACGTGATACCAGGGGCCCATCATCAGCCGGAACCGGTCCGAGACCGGCTGGCCCGGTTCCATCGCGGCACCGTCCGGGCGCCCGGCGTAGGCGTTCTGCAGGGCGGCGTAGTTCAGTGGCGCGCCCCGCTGGAAGGCGTCGTGCCACCCGCCGACCAAGAACACCGCCACCCCGTTGGCGGCGACATCGCGCAGCACCTGGGCCGGCCGCATGGTGTCCCAGAACGGTCCGTCGTAGGCGGTGTCACCACCGGTGGCGGCCGCGGTGACCAACGGCCCGAAGTAGGCCCGCTGGTCGCGGCCGCGCTGGCGCACGGCGGCCAGGCCGCCCGACCGCGGCCGGGGATGCCCACCCCGCGCGAAGAACTCCAGTGTCGGGTTGACGACGTTGAGCAGCGAGTAGGTGGCACCGTAGGTGCGCACCGTCCGCAGATGTGCCACCCCGCCCATCGCGGCCGCGTCACGGTAGAAGTCGTTGGCCGCCATCACCGGGAAGATCGCCTTCAGCGGCGAATCCGGTCCGACCGCGGCGGCGGCGAACAGCTGGTTGATCGACAGGTAGGAGATTCCGAACATGCCGACCCGGCCGTTGGAGTTGGGCAGCGTCGACGCCCATGCGACCAGGTCCACCCCGTCCTGGGTCTGCTCGGTACCGAACATCTCGAACGACCCGCCGGACGCACCGGTCCCCCGGACGTCGACCATCACCTCGATGTAGCCGCGTTTGATCAGGTATGGGGTTGCGCCGCCACCGATCTGGGCGGCCGGCGGCGGCGCCATCTTGCCGTACGGCGTCACCGACAGCAGCACCGGGAACGGCCCGTCCGCGGGCTGGCCGGTCTCGGGCACGGTCGGATAGTGGATGTCGCCGCGCAGCACCACGCCGTCGCTCATCGGCACCGCGACGTTGCGCCGTACCCCGGCCCCGTAGAGCGCGGGCCCCGGTGTCCAGGACGGCGTGAACGGTGCCGGTGTCTCCTGGCGCGTCCGCGCCGCCGTCAGCGCCCGGCCGGCCAGCGCGGCCGCACCGACCGCCGCCACTGCCAATCCGGCCTTGCGCGCCAATCCCCGTCCCGCCATCGCGTACCTCCCGCAGCCCTCGCCGACTCCCCGACTCTAAACGCGCCCACACCGCCTTGGACACCTGTCCAGCATCGACGTTATATTTACGCCTGTGACATGGGACACAGAAACCAAGATCGGGCGCGCGGCGGACCTGCACGGTGACGTCAAACAGACGGTGGTCGGGATGTGGCAGGCGCTGTCAGCGCGTAACTGGGATGCGGTGAAAACCTTTCTGGCGCAGGACTGCATCTATGTCGACATGCCGGTCGGGCCGGCCGCGGCCGCCCGCGGGCCGCAAGACATCGTCAAGCGGCTCAAGATCGGGCTGGAACCGCTGGCCGGATACCAGAACCACCCCGGGCTGCTGGTCGCCGAGGGCTCCGATGTCCTCTACGAGCACTCCGAGACGTGGAATTGGGCGACCGGGGAAACGGCGGTGCTGCGATTCGTCACCGTGCACCGGGTGCTCGACGGCAAGATCACGCTGTGGAAGGACTACTGGGACATGGCCGGTCTGACGGCCCACGCCCCGCCGACCTGGCTGGAGGATCTGGCCAAGGCCGACATGTCCTGGGTGTTCGACGCCACCGGCCTGATCTGAGGGCTCTCAGCCGAAGCAGATGCGTGCCGCGGTGACGTGCGCGATCAGGTCGACGACGCGCATCGCGTCGGATGGACTCCACTCGTCGGCGTCGACGAATCCGCGCATCACCCGGTACATGCCGCCGCGCCACAACCGCGCGCCCAGATAGTGCAGTTCAGCGGGGCCGAATCCGTCTGAGGAATAGACGATCTTGCGCAACGGTGCCAGCTCCAGCAGGCGAGCGATGAACGCCGGTGCCCGCGCGCCCAACTGGTTGATGGCCAGTCCGCCGTCGACGTAGACGTTGTTGAACGCCTGCGCGAGGTAGCCGGCCTCGCGCTCGTAGGGGTAGCAGTGCAGCAGCACGATCGCCGTATCGCCGGTCTGCTGCAGGAACTCGCGCAGGTACAGCGGATTGGCCAGCCGCAGATCGGCGTCGCGGTCGCCGATCCCGACGTGTAGTTGCAGCGGTTTGCCGACCCGCAGCGCGGCGTGCAGACCGAATCTCAGCAGCACCCGGTCGGCCACCCGGACCCCGCCGCGGTCCCGCCACCGGGCGGCGGCCTGCGCCACCTGCGTCGCCGACGGCTCGGTCAGGTCACCGTCGAACCCGCCCCGGTAGGCAAGGATCGACTTGGTGGCGACCGCGCTGCGCATCCGCCGGTGCAGGATGTCCTGGAACACATCGGCATAGTCGCCGGAGGCCGCCGCGGCCTGTTCGGCGACCTGCTCGAGCCGGACCACCTCGTGGCCGCGCCCACCGGACAGCTCGGCCAGACCGTCGACATCGGTGACGTCTGAGCCGACGCCGGTATCGACCAGCCAGTCGGTGACCCCGGCCGCGGGCAGCAGCAGGCGGGCCAATTCGATCTCCTCGAGCTGACTGCGGCGCTGCCAATACTCCTGCGGGCCAGCATGGTTGGGCAGCCCCAGCAGTGGCGCGCAATGTGCGCGCACGGCGAACCCCAGCTGCGTGTCGAATCCGGAGTCGAACGCCGCCAGCGGCGCGGTATTGGCCTCGTTCAGCGCGTTCTCAAACCGGTTGCGGTCACCCGATGTTCGCCAGCAGCCATGCACATGCTGATCGATCAGCTCGACCGCGGCGATGTGCTGGTGCAGGGCCGACTCACACACTCCAGGCCATCCGGAATTTCTCGGTGAGCTGTTCGGGTTCCAGTTCGCCGTAGTGCGCGTGTTCGAAGCGACGCACCGCCACCAGGGCGTCGACGGCCGCATCACCCAGGATGGCACGCAACCGCCGTGAACCGTCAAGTGCCGCAACCGCTTGTGCCTGCGATCCGGGCAGCGGCCCGACCCGTTCGGCGCCGGTCAGCGTGGCCGGGTCGGCGGTGGTTTCCGGCGGCAGCACCGCGGATCCGCCGATGCCGTCGAGCGCCAGACCCAGGATCGTCGCGGAGGCGAAGTACGGATTCGCCGACGGGTCGACCACCTTCACCTCGACATTGCCGCCGTAGCGTGCCCCCGGCCCCCCGCGCACGAACCGCAGCGCGGCCTCGCGGTTCTCGGTTCCCCAGCAGGCGAACGCGCCGGCCCAGTTGCCCGGTTGCATCCGCAACCCGGACACCACGGACCCGCACAGGATCGCCAGCGCCTCCGGCAGGCCGCGCAGCAGTCCGCCCAGCGCGCACTCGCCTTCGGCTGTCATGCCGGCGGCACCGCTCCCGTCGGAGAACAGCTGCTCCCCCGCCCGGGCCAGGGAGAAGTGTTGGTGGGCACCGGAACCGACACCATCGGCGAACGGCGCCGGTGACAGGCTGACCCGCAGGCCGTGCCGGCGCGCGGCTCGCCCGATGATGATCCGGGCCAGCATCAGCTGGTCGGCCGCGGCCACCGGGGTCTGCGGGGTCAGCGAAACCTCGAACTGGTTGAGACCGTATTCCGGGTGAAACTGCTCGATGCCGATCCCGGCCACGGTGGCCGTCGCGATGACCTCGCGGACGAAGTCTTCGTACTCGAGCACCCCGGCGAGCCCGTACTGAGCCCACAGGGTTGAGGGTGCCCGGCTACCGTCCGGGTTGACCAGGACGAATTCGATTTCGTGTCCAACGGTCGCCTCGATGCCCGCATCGGCCAATGCGGATTCGACCCGGCCGAGCGTTCCGCGACTGCAGGCCGCAACCGGTACACCGTGCTGGTCGAAGAACCCGGCCGGCGCCCAGGCCATCCCGTCGCCTATCGGGCGCAGCGCAGACAGGTCGATCCGGATCCGCTGATCACCGACCACCCCGATGTCATCGGTGAAGGCGATACCGGTCCGGTCGATGGCGAAGCCGTGCCAGACCGGGCTGACACCCAGTCCCGGTTCGGCGAAGGTGTTGATCTGACGGATCGGCACCGCCTTGGCGTGCGTGAGCCCGGCCGGATTGACCACGGTGCCGATAACGGCGTCGACCCCCTCCGCCTCCAGCTGCGCGATGGCCGCGGCGGCAAGCGGAGTGGGCCGGTCGGTCACGCCCGGCTGGGCAAGGTGAGGATGCAGCTCTGCCCGATGTCCAGGGTGCGCAGCACCCGTCCCATCCCGACCCAGAGCGCACACGACAGCGCCAGGTCGGTCAGCAACTCGTCGGAGAGGTGCTCGGCGCAGCGCGCCCAGAAATCTTCGTCGTCGCGCAGCACGGTGTGCTCGGTGGCGAATCGGTGGGCGAACTCGGCCGCCAGCCGCTCCTGGGCGCTGTATCCCGGCCAGGTGCGCCATTCGGCCGCGTGCTCGTACAACTCTTCGTCAACACCGGCCGCGGGCCCGTCTGCGTCGCGGGTGTTCTGGCATACCGTGCACTCATTGGCATTGGCGATCACCGTCCGCGCGAGTTCGCGGGTCCGCATCGGCAGCCGGTTGCGGTTATAGACGGCGTCGCTGAAGCCGGCGAGCGCGCCGCCGAGGTCGGGCGACTTCAGGAACCAGCCGGCAAGGTCGTCGTTCGCGAATGCTCCAATACGGCTCATGGCGGTGATGCTACGCCGTGCCACCGGCACTCGCCCGTTCCCTGCCCGGTTTCAGCCTCGGCGTGCGTCCGCCGGTAACCGGTCGTGCCAATCACGTTGGGCCAGAAGCTGATGCGAGATCCGTTCCAGCGCCGCCTCGACCTGGGCGCGATCCGGGTGCCCGTCGAATCCGGGTGAACGACCCAGCTTGTCGACCACCCACTCGTGGATCAGTGACGAGACGAACTCCACGTAGCCCAGCCCGGAGCGGGTCAGCCCCAGATTGTCTCCCTCGCGCAGCACGTAGCCGGTGTCCACCAGGTGGTCGAAGACCGGTTCGAGGACTTCGTAGGGCACCCGCAGATCGGCGGCGATGTCGGACAGTCGGGCCGCCCGGTAGGCCTGGATATAGCGGTGGATCCGCAGCACCGCCCAAAGCCCGGCGACATCGAGTTCGCAGTCGGGCCGCAGCGCGATGCTGCGCAGCCGTACGCCGGGGGCGCCGCGCAGCAACCGTCCGATGGCCATCTCCAACAGCGCATCCGATGTCTCATCGGTCGGCATCCCGAATCCATCGCCGAGATCGGCGGCCGGCGCGTGGATATCGCGCAGCGGCACTTCCCGCAGACACAGCGCCAGCACGAATCCCACCGCCGCAACCGGCGCGGCGCAGGCGAAGACCTGTCCCAGCGCGTCGGCGTAGGCCTGCACGATCGGCGCGGCCTGCGCATCAGGTAATCGGTGCAGTGCCGCCGGCGAACTGGCCGCTTGTTCGGGGGCGCCGCCGGCCGCCAGCGCCGCACCCATTCGCCGGTCGAGGAAGTTCAAGAACAGCGAGCCGAAGATCGCGGCCCCGAACGAACTGCCGATCGTCCGAAAAAACGTCACCCCGGAGGTCGCCACACCGAGATCATCGAAACCCGAGGTGTTCTGCACGATGAGCACCAGCACCTGCATGGACAGTCCGATCCCGGCACCCAGGATCAACAGGTACAGCGACTGCAGCGGGGCCGGCGTCGACGGCCCCATCTGCGACATCAGCAGGAAGGCGACGCTCATCAGCGCGGTTCCGAGAACCGGGAAGATCTTGTACCGGCCGGTTCGCCCCACCAGGGTGCCGCTGCCGGTCGAGGTGACCAGCATGCCGGCCACCATCGGCAGGGTGCGCAACCCCGACGTGGTCGCCGAGACGCCGTTGACGTACTGCATATAGGTGGGCAAAAACGTCAGCGCACCCAGCATCGCGAACCCGACCACGAACGCCAGCACGCAGCACACGGTGAACACCGGACTGGAAAACAGCCGGGTGGGCAGGATCGGCGCATCGGCCCTGCTCTCCACCCAGGCGAACAGGCCCAGCGCGAGCCCGGCCGCGACCAGCAGGCCGATGATGGGCAGCGAGCCCCACGGATACCGGGTGCCGCCCCAACTGGTGGCCAGGGTCAGGCCGGTCGCGCCGAGGCCGACCAGCACGATCCCGGTGTAGTCGATCGCCGGACGACCGCGCCCCCTCAGCGCCGGGATGGCCGCACCGGCGACCAGGAACACCACCACCGACACCGGCACGTTGATCCAGAACGCCCAGCGCCAGGTCAGGTAGTCGGTGAAGTAACCGCCCAGCAGCGGACCGATCACCGTGGTCACCCCGAATACCGCACCGAGCATGCCCTGGTAGCGGCCGCGTTCCCGCAGCGGGATGACCTCACCGATCAGCGCGGTCGCCGTCACGGTGATGCCGCCGCCGCCGATCCCCTGCAGCGCGCGGGCCGCCACCAGCATCAGCATGGTGTGCGACAGGCCGCACAGCGCCGATCCGGTCACGAAGAACACCACGGCGGCCTGGAACACCTGCTTGCGGCCGAACAGGTCCCCGAGTTTGCCGACCAGAACCGACACGATCGTCGACGCCAGCAGGTAGCTGGTGACCACCCAGGACTGGTGGCCGGCGTCGCCCAGATCGGCGACGATGGTCGGCAGCGCCGTCGCCACGATCGTCTGATCCAGTGCGGCCAGCAGCATTCCGAGCACGATCGCGAGGAAAACCAGGTTGCGTCGCGCCGCGGTCAGTACGGCGACGTGTACGTGGGTTTCCGCGGACCCGGGCGCTGCCGACGCCGTCACCCCCGCGGCACCGTCAGCTCGGCGGGCGAGCCACGCACTGCGCGGAGTAGAGCGCCTCGCCGAGCTTGTCCATCAGCTCCAACTGCGTCTGCAGATAGTCGATGTGGCTCTCCTCCTCGGCGAGGATCTTTTCCAGCAGCGTGGCGGTGGTGCTGTCCTGTTTCTCCCGGCACATGACGATGCCCGGCTTGAGGCGATTCATCACCTCGAGTTCGAGGGCCAGGTCACTCTCGAACTGTTCGCGCAGCGTCTGGCCGATGCGCAACGAGCCGATGCGTTGGTAGTTCGGCAGGCCGTCGAGAAGCAGAATTCGGTCGGTCACTTCTTCCGCGTGCCGCATTTCTTCGAACGACTCCGCGCGGGTATGCCCGGCTAATTCGGTATAGCCCCAGCTATCCTGCATCTTGGAATGCAGAAAATATTGATTGATCGCCGTCAATTCACTCGTGAGTTGTTCATTGAGCAGGCGCAGTACATCCGGATCACCTTGCATGATCACTCCTATGTCAGGGGCGGTGACGGCGGGCTGGGCTGTGCGCCGCCGGGTGCTGCCGTTGCCAATGTAGTGCAGTCCGCAACCGTGGGTGGGCTGATTAGCAGCGACTCGCCGGACATGGCCCGGGCAGGGTCGAGCGCGCCGGACCCGGACCGTCCGCACGAGCATAGCCGCAGGTAAATCGGTCGATCGGGTTAGGTTAGACTCGGCTAATCGAACTTAGGTTAGACTGCACTAACATGAGGACTATGCGGTCCGAAGACGGCCAGGAAGAGACCCGGGCACAGCCTGGGGGCGACGAGTTGCATTCACTCGTGCTGGCCACCGACTACCGCGTCAAAGACGCCGAACGAATGTGGTCCCTGATCAAGGACGGGCGTACTCCATTGGCTGGAATGGGTGCGCATCACGTCGTGCTCTATAAATCGATTCTGGAGCCGGACCGGGTACTGGTCACATTAGGTGTTCGACATCGCGCGACGGTTAAAGAATTACTGCGTTCGCCGGCGGTTTTTGAATGGTTTGATCTCATCGGCGTGAACGACATCCCGGCGATATTCGCCGGTGAGGTGCTGCAGAAGATCGACCTGGCGGACTGCGAGACGGACTCGATTCCGGCCGGCGTGATCGTCGGCGCGTTCTCCTCGGTCGACGACGTGTCCCAGTTGATGGCCCGGGTGCACGGCGGGCTCGACCGGTTCCGCGACGCCGGGGTGCGCAAGGTGTGGGTGTATCGGGCCTTCGACGATCAGCACGAAGTGATGACGCTGCTGGAGATCGACAGTATGCCCAGTGCACGGCGCTGGATCGATCATCCCGACGCGGCCGCCGAGTGGATGACAGGCGCCGGGATCGGTGCCTACCCGAGCTTGTTCGTCGGAACGCTCGCCCACGTCATGGCCACCGAAACCCACGCCATGGCCACCGAACCCGCCCCGCAGGAGACGCGCTGATGTACGTGTGCCTGTGTGTCGGAGCCACCAATCAGACGGTGTGTGACGCCGTCGCGGCCGGTGCGTGCACCTCCAAGGAGGTCGCCGCGATGTGCGGTGCGGGCGCCGACTGCGGACGCTGCCGGCACACGCTGCGCGCCATCATCGCCACCGCGGCGGAGGCGGAGCAGAGCAACACCGCCGCAGCGGTCAGGTGACCTTCCGGCCGGCAAAATCGGCCAGCGCCGCGGCATTGGCCTGACCACCCATCAGCTCGGCGAACAGAGCATTCTCGCGCGCGGTGGCCGCGGCGATCTCGGGCCGCAGCGGCTCCACCATGGTCTGCTTGACGGCCATCAGGCTGCCGATCGGCCGAGAGGCCAGGATTTCGGCGTGTCGTCGGGCATCGGGCAGCAGGTCGTCAGGTTCGCAGACCTTGAAGACCAGCCCCATCCGCAGCGACTCCTGGGCGTCCACCCATTCCGAGGACATCAGCAGCCAGGCCGCGTTCTGCCGGCCCATCAGCCGCGGCAGCAGGTAGGACGACGCGGCTTCCGGCGCCACCCCCAAGCTGGTGAACGGGCATTTCAACCGGGCCGTCGACGACATGAACGCCAGATCGGCGAATCCCAGGATGGTGGCGCCGATACCCAGCCCCACCCCGTTCACCGCGCAGACCAGCGGCTTGGGGAACCGGCCCAGGGCGTCGACGAGACCTCGGAAGCCGTGCTTGCCGGGGACGAAATCCGGATCGGTGACCATCGCCTGCATCTCGGCCAGGTCGGTGCCGGCGCTGAATGCGCGTCCGGCCCCGGTGATCAGCACCACCGCGACCTCGGGATCCTCGGCGGCCGCCAGCAGCGCCTCGGTGGTGGCGTCGTAGAGGACCTCATTGAAGGCGTTCAGCGACTCGGGCCGGTTCAGGGTCAGGGTGCGTACCCGGTTCTCGTCAGCGATCTCAAGCGTCACGGGGTGCAGCCTAAACCCGCACCAGGCGCACGTCGTTCTCGGCGCTGATCAGCTCGCCGATGATTCCGGCCAGCCGGCGATAGGGCGCCTCGCGGTCGCTGGAGGACCGGAACGCCAGCCCGATTCGCCGGCCCGGACACGGGCTGGCGAAGCGCGCGAGCGCGAGCCGGCTGCGTTGCACCTCCACGGGCACCGCGGTCTGTGGGATCAGAGTCACCCCCAGTCCCCCGGTCACACATTGCACCGCAGTGGTGAGCGAGGCCGCGCGGGTGTTGGTGAGCTCGGCCCGCACCCCGGCGATGCGGCACACGTCCAGCGCCTGGTCACGCAGGCAGTGCCCCTCGTCGAGCAGCAGCAGCGGAAGGTGCGCCAGGGCGGTCGGCGGCACCCGCTTCTTGTCGGCCAACCGATGCCCGGGTGGCAGCGCCAGGACGAAGTCCTCGTCGTAGATGGCGATCTCACTGATTCCGCCGGCCTCCGCGGGCAACGCGATCAGCGCCGCGTCCACGGATCCTTCCCGAAGGGAGGCCAGCAGCCGTTCGGTCTGGTCCTCGACCACCCGCAGCGTCAACTCGGGCAATCGGCCCGCCAACCCGGCCAGCACGGTGGGCAGCACGTAGGGCGCCACGGTGGGGATCAAGCCCAACCGGATGGTGCCCTGCAGCGGGTCGCCCGCGCCGGCGGCCGCCGCACTGAAGGCCGCCGCGGATTCGATCACCGCCTGCGCCTGCGGCAGCAGCTTCCGGCCTTCATCTGTCAAGAAGACACGCCGGGTGGAGCGCTCCACCAGCTGGACGCCGATACCGGCTTCCAGCGCCGACAGGGCCTGTGACAGCGTAGACTGGCTTACACCGAGACTGGTTGCGGCACTACTGAAGTGGTGCGTCTCGGCGACCGCCACGAAGGCCCGGAGCCCCGCAATGGTGGGCTGATAACTCTTATCGGTCATACCGATAAGTGTAGTGGGAAATATCACCTTTCGCTTAGAGTCGGTCTTGGGCAGTATGGAAGGTGCGCGTCATGACGCGAGAAGATTTCGACGATATTCACGATGAAGGAGTGACATGGCCCTGCTGACCATCGGCGACCAGTTCCCCGCTTACCAACTCACCGCGCTCGTCCCCGGCGATTTGTCGCAGGTAGACGCAAAGCAACCCGAGGACTACTTCACCACGATTTCCAGCGACGACTACGCGGGCAAGTGGCGGGTGGTGTTCTTCTGGCCGAAGGACTTCACCTTCGTGTGCCCGACCGAGATCGCCGCGTTCGGCAAGCTCAACGACGAATTCGCGGACCGCGACACCCAGGTGCTGGGTGCCTCGATCGATAGCGAGTTCGTGCACTTCCAGTGGCGCGCCCAGCACGAGGACCTCAAGAAGCTGCCGTTCCCGATGCTCGCCGACATCAAGCGTGAGCTGGCCGAGGCGGCCGGGGTGCTCAACGCCGACGGTGTCGCCGACCGCGCCACCTTCATCATCGACCCCAACAACGAGGTCCAGTTCGTCTGTGTGACGGCCGGTTCGGTCGGGCGCAACGTCGACGAGGTACTGCGCGTGCTCGACGCGTTGCAGTCCGATGAGCTGTGTGCCTGCAACTGGCGCAAGGGCGACCCGACGCTGAACGCCGGCGACCTGCTCAAGGCCTCGGTGTAAGGGAGGCACGAGATGGGTGTCGACAACCTCAAGGAGGCGCTGCCCGACTACGCCAAGGACCTCAAACTGAACCTTGGTTCGATCACCCGAACCACAGTGCTGAACGAGGAACAGCTGTGGGGCACGCTGCTGGCCAGTGCGGCGGCAACCCGAAACGCCAAGGTACTGGGTGAGATCGGTGCCGAAGCGGCCGACAATCTGTCCGCCGACGCCTATCAGGCAGCGTTGGGGGCGGCGTCGATCATGGGGATGAACAACGTGTTCTACCGTGGCCGCGGCTTCCTGGACGGCACCTACGACGACCTGCGTCCCGGGCTGCGGATGAACATCATCGGTAACCCGGGCGTGGACAAGGCGAACTTCGAATTGTGGTCGTTCGCGGTCTCGTCGATCAATGGCTGCGGGCATTGCGTCACCGCCCACGAGCACACGCTGCGTGAGGCCGGCGTCGACCGGGAGCCGATTTTCGAGGCCCTCAAGGTGGCGTCCATCGTGGCCGGGGTCGCGCAGGCGATCACTGCCGCGGACACGCTGGCTGCCGTGGCCGGCTAACGAATCAGCACCGGCAAGGGGTGTGTGTCGTCCGCGACACGCACCCCTTGTCTGCATTCGGGGAACACTTAGACTGACGGTCTGTGGCCCTCGTTGATGCCGATCTTGAATATCTGAGCCGCTGCGTCGAGTTGGCGCGCCTCGCCCTGCGGAGCGGACACGGACCGTTCGGCTCGCTGCTGGTAGCAGCCGACGGCACCGTCGTGTATGAGGATCACAACCGCAGCGGCGGCGGCGACGAAACCGAACATCCCGAGTTCGCGATCGCCCGCTGGGCGGCGAAGAACATGCCACCGGTGCACCGCATCCGGGCCACGGTCTACACCTCGTGCGAACACTGCCCGATGTGCGCTGCGGCTCATGCCTGGGTCGGCCTGGGTCGCATCGTGTACGCGACGTCAGCGGCCCAGCTCAGCGGATGGATGACCGGCTGGCAGGTGCCGACACCGCCGGTGGCGCCGCTGCCGATCACCGCGATCGCGCCGCGAGCGGTGGTCGACGGCCCGGTGCCGCAGTTTCAAGACGAATTGAAAGCCCTCTATGAGGCCGCATTCCATCGGCGGTGACACGTCCTGGCGGGATGCCGACTACGCTCCTGCGGAATGGCGGTCAAACGACGGGTGCCCAGGGTTGCCGACCTTGCCCCGCTGATCCGGTTCCGGAAGCCACGGCTCGACCGCGGCCGGCGTCGACTCGAATCCGCGCTGACCATCCAGGATCTACGGCGCATCGCCCAGCGCCGGACCCCCAGGGCGGCGTTCGACTACACCGACGGCGCCGCCGAAGACGAGTTGTCGATCCAGCGTGCCAGGCAGGCCTTCTGTGACATCGAGTTTCACCCGTCGATCCTGCGTGACGTCAGCACGGTCCGCACCGGGTGGGAGGTGCTGGGCGCACCGGTGGCGTTGCCGTTCGGAATCGCACCGACGGGCTTCACCCGGCTGATGCAAACCGAAGGTGAGTTCGCCGGTGCGCGAGCGGCGGCCGCGGCCGGGATACCGTTCTCGCTGTCCACCCTGGGAACCGCCTCCCTTGAGGATGTGGTGTCGGAAGTCCCGCAGGGCCGCAAGTGGTTTCAGCTGTACATGTGGCGGGACCGGGAGCGGTCCATGGCATTGCTGCGCCGCGCCGCCGACGCCGGATTCGACACCGTGTTGGTCACCGTCGACGTCCCGGTCGCCGGTGCCCGGCTGCGCGACACCCGCAACGGGATGTCGATTCCCCCGGCGCTGACGCTGCGGACCGTGCTCGATGCGCTGCCCCGACCCGGATGGTGGTTCAATCTGCTGAGCACCGAACCGCTGTCGTTCGCGTCGCTGGACCGTTGGCCCGGCACCGTCGGTGAGTACCTGGACACCATGTTCGATCCCGGTGTCACGTTCGACGACCTGGCCTGGATCAAGTCCCAGTGGCCGGGCAAGTTCGTCGTCAAGGGCATCCAGACCCTCGACGACGCGCGCGCGGTGACCGATCTGGGGGTGGACGGCATCGTGTTGTCCAATCACGGCGGCCGCCAACTGGACCGGGCGCCGGTGCCGTTTCACCTGTTGCCGGCGGTGGCCCGTGAAGTGGGCCGCGACACCGAGATCCTGCTCGATACCGGGATCATGTCGGGCGCCGACATCGTCGCCGCTATCGCGTTGGGGGCGCGATTCACGCTGATCGGCCGGGCCTATCTGTACGGGTTGATGGCCGGCGGCGAGGCCGGGGTGCGGCGGGCCATCGCGATCCTGACCGACCAGGTGACCCGCACCATGCGACTGCTCGGTGTGACTTGCCTGGATGAACTGTCCCCCACCCACGTCACGCAGTTGCAGCGGTTGGTGCCGCGCGAGCGTTGAATGGACCCATGGCGTACGACGAAGACCTGGCCAACCGGATCCGGGAGCTGCTCGGTGCCCAGCGCGGCATCGAGGAGAAGCGGATGTTCGGCGGGCTGGCCTTCCTGGTCAACGGCAACATGGCGGTGGCTGCCAGCGGCCGCGGTGGCCTGCTGGCCCGGGTCCCGCCGCACGACAGCGAGAAGCTTCTGACCCGCGCTCATGTCGAGGCCATGACGATGGGCGGTCGTCAGATGCGCGGCTGGCTGCACATCGGCACCGACGGCGTGCAGACCAAGCGTCAGCTGCAATCCTGGGTCACCCGCGCCACCGACTTCGCGCGGAGCCTGCCCGCGAAATGAGTGTTTGCCTGCCGACCTGATGGGTATGCCCCGCGACGTGCGGGATCAACGGCAGGTGGTGCGTCGACTGCTGAAAGTCGCCGGAACCACCTACGCGGCCGAGGCGGGAATCCGGTTGGCGGATAAACCGATGCCGCTGTTTCAGCTGTTGGTGCTGTGCATGTTGGCCAGCAAGCCGATCGACGCGACAATCGCTATGCGTGCCGCTTGCGAGCTGTTCCGGGACGGGATGCGTACGCCGAAGGCGGTGCTGAGCTCGAATCGCTCCACCATGATTCGCGCCTTCGGCCGTGCCCACTACGTGCGGTACGACGAAAGCTCGGCCACCCGGCTGACCGATATGGCCACCCGGGTCCGCGACGAATACTCCGGAGATCTGCGCGAGATCAAGGCGCGCAGCGCCGACGATATCGAGCAAACCGTACGGATGCTTCAGGAATTCAACGGTATTGGCCCTACCGGCGCCGACATGTTTCTCCGCGAGGTGCAGGATGTGTGGATCGGGGTCCGGCCGTACTTCGATGGCCGGGCCAGGACGGCAGCCCGGGCGCTCGGTTTGCCGTCCGATTCGGGTGAACTCGCCGCGCTGGCACCGCGCTCCAATGCACGCCTGGCCGCTGCCCTGGTGCGGTCGTCGCTGGACGACGACCTGCGTCAGCGCCTGACCGGCTGACCCGGGTAGGCTGATAAGCGACTCGGGCATCCGTACCACAGAACGGGGCAGCCAGCATGTCATCTTCGACCACGTTCGCGATCGTCGGCGGCGGTCTGGCCGCCGCGAAGGCTGCAGAAGCACTACGCGACAACGATTTCGACGGACGCATCGTCTTGCTTGCCGACGAGGAGCGATTGCCCTACGAACGCCCGCCGTTGTCCAAGGAGTATCTGGCCGGGAAAAAGTCGCTCAGCGATTTCACCGTGCAGCCCCAGGATTGGTACCGCGAGCGTGGAATCGACGTGCGCCTGGGCACCCGGGTGACGTCGCTGGATGTGTCGGGTCACCGGGTGCACCTGGCCGATGACAGCACGCTGTCCTACGACAAGCTGCTGCTGGCGACCGGGTCACGGTCGCGCCGCCCGCCGATACCGGGTTCCGACGCCGCCGGCGTGCACTACCTGCGCACGTTCGACGATGCCTCGACGCTGAGCGCGGCGCTCACCGACGGCTCCTCGCTCGCGGTGGTCGGCGCGGGATGGATCGGTTTGGAGGTCGCCGCCGGCGCCCGGGAGCGCGGGGTGAACGTCACCGTGGTGGAGGTCGCCGCGGTGCCGCTGCAGGCCGCACTGGGCACCGAACTCGGAGAGGTGTTCGCCCGGCTGCACCGCGAGCACGGCGTGGATCTGCGGGTGGAGTCGAAGGTCGCCGAGATCACCACCGCGAACGGCGCCGCCACCGGCCTGAAGCTGGACGACGGATCGCAGATCGCCGCCGATTCGGTGCTGGTCGCGGTCGGCGCGCAACCCAATATCGAGCTGGCCGAGGCGGCCGGGCTCAGCGTGGGCGACGGTGGCGTGCTGGTCGACTCGTCGCTGCGCACCAGCGACCCCGACATCTACGCGGCCGGCGACATCGCCGCCGCCGAACACCCGCTGCTGGGCAGCCGGATCCGTACCGAACACTGGGCGAACGCGCTCAAGCAGCCGGTCACCGCGGCGGCGGGGATGCTGGGCAAGCGCGCCGAGTACACCGAGCTGCCGTACTTCTTCACCGACCAGTACGACCTGGGTATGGAGTACGTCGGACACGCACCCGACTACCAGCAGGTGCTGTTCCGGGGCGACGTCGAGGGGCGCGAGTTCAGCGCCTTTTGGCTCGACGGCGGCAACCGGGTGCTGGCCGGGATGAACGTCAACATCTGGGAGGGACTCGACGACATCAAGTCCCTGATCCGAAATCGTGCACCCGTTGATCCGGCTGCCCTCACCGACCCGCAGGTGGCGCTGGCATCCCTAGTGGGCTGACGCGCCGTCCGCCACCGGCGCCCAGGTGTCGGTGAACACCTCCGGCAGCCGTAACGCCTGCAGCCGTTCCCGCTCGGCGCGGCGACGCTTGATCCGCAGCCGGGAGTCGGCGGGCATGGTGAGCAGTTCATCGCAGGTCAGGTAGTAGACGTCGTCGACCTCGTCGATGATGTCCCCGCGCACCAATCGAGAGCCGGTCTCGCGCACCGTCTTCCGGAGCTCGTGGGTGAACCGCATGGTGGCGTCGTAGGCCGTCTCGCGTGAGCCCAGCGTGTTGTCGACCAACCGGGCGGTCATGGTCGTCGAACCGGCCGGCGCCGGCGAGGGTGCACCGCTGACCGCGGCGGGCGGCGATGCCGGGGCAGCATCGAAGGCCGGGTTCGCGAGTTCGACCTCCCCGGGTCCGCGATGCGCCCGGTCGGCGGCGACGGGCGAACCGTCAAGCGGCCGCGTGCTTTCCAGTACGGCGGCGAAACCGGCGGTGGTGTCCGGCCCGGTGCCGCCGGTGCGCTGCACCGCGGCCGCGGTGACCCCGTTGTCCAACACCCAAAGCGCCGTCATGCTCCAGCCCTGATGGATCCGGTCCCGCAGCAGCGGAATCCGCGCGCCCAGCCGGGCATCCGACAGCGCGGCCAGCTGTGTCGCATCCAGGTGAGCGGCCAGCGCCGCGGCGGCGTAGGCCGCGGTGTCGGCCTTGAGGTGCCGCAGCATGGCCAGCGCCCGGGTCACCACCAGCGCCCGCGCGGCCGGCATCGGCAGGTTTCCTGCCGCGTCGGGTCGCCCGCGCGGAAACAAAACGGATGTCACGGCGCCCAGCGCGCGCTGGGTCAGCCGGTGCTCGTCCCAGCCCGGAAGTTGGCCGGCCAGTAACGCGGCCGAGGACACGCCGACGAAGGGGCGGTGCCCGAAGACCGCGATACCCCGGCTCTCCCATTCGGTTGCGGTGACCCCGGACAGCGCCAAGGCCCGTCCCAGTTCGCGGCTGGCCGTGTGCAATCCGGAAACCTGTACATCCAGGGTCAGCGGTGTCAGCGGGCCGGGCAGTATCCGGGCCAGACTCCGCGCGCTGAAGACCGGGAACCGGGCATCGATGCGGTCGTCGAACTCGCCCGCCAACCCATCGGGTGCCGCGCAGCGCAGCGATGTGCCGTCGGCCGGCGCCCAGGAAGGCGCGGACTCCACGGGTAGCGGGACGTGTCCGGTCATTTCGGTGGCGCCCGCCGCACCGATCCGGGCGCCGGCCAATGCTTCTACCGTGTCGGCCAGCGCGTCGGCCGCTGTCCAGCCACAGTCGAAGTGCCAGTCGTCCTGCAGCGCCGAGAGATCCAGTTCCGCCGTCAGCTGCGCCCAGCCGCGGATGCGGTGCGCATTGGGCTGGCGCGGCATCGTGTGCAGCAGCCGGTACGCTGCGGCGACGTCGACGGTGTCCGGGCTGGCCAGATCCACCACGCCGGTCCGATCGGAGGCCACCGCCTGCTCCAGAAAGCGGACCAGATCATCGAAGTGCAGCAGCCGCAATGCGTGCGATGACGGTTTGGCGCGCAGCAGGCTGGCCACCGTCCGGCACACCGCCCAGTCGAGCTGACGCCCGACCAGCGGCGCCGCCCGGATGATCAGGTTCGGCGCCCACCCGGAGGAGACCAGTTCCTCGGCCGTTCGCGACAACGCCGGCTGCCCGGCGGTCTGTGCGACGAACACCAGCCGGGCGCCTGCCCGCGCGGCCGCGTGGCTGACCTGCACGACGCCGTCGATACCGGCGCAGCCGGGTGCGGTGGGCTCAATCGGGGCCAGGTGGATGACCGCGTCGGCGTCGTCGGCCATCTGCTGCAGCACCGGATCGTCGAATTCGGTGCAGACGAAAGCGACCTCGGGGTGCAGGCAGGGATGCGGGTGGGTGGCGATGCCGCTCACCGCATGTCCGGCGGCCAGCAGCCGGCGGGCCAGCGAGCGCCCGACTCCGCCGGTGACACCGGTAACCAGAATCTGCACCGCGTCTCCCTCCGAAACGCCCTGATCCTGACAATAGGCATGTCGGATACCGCGTGCAGCCGTTTCTATGGACGCACCGCGCGCCTACTGCAGTGTTGCTGTGCCGTCACCGTGCACGGCGACGGCACCGCCGCCGATGTCGTGCTGCACGGTGTCCGCGGCCACCGCCGGATCGGTGATCAACGCCAGCGTGCGGGCCCCCTCGGGGGCGCGGACCGCCAGGAACACCCGTTCGGGTTCGCCGTCCCGGTTGAACGGCGTCGTCCAGGATTCCACCGTGCCGACGCCCTCCCATTGGGCCAATGCCGGTCGGGTCGGCTCGCGGTCGACGGCGGCTTGCACGTCTTCCCACCGGAATCCCGACGCCGGCGGCTCGGTGCTGTACACGCCGATGCTGTGTTTGGTGAGGTAGCCGCCGTTGGCGCTGATCAGGCCGCGGCTGCCGGGGTTGGCCGCCAGCAGCTCGGCAAGGGTCGCGATGGAATGGCTGACGTAGTTGTTCCACGGGCCGCCGGCGAAGGTCAGTCCCCCGGTGATGGTCAGCGGCCGGGCTGGATCGTCGAGCGGCAGACCCAGTTCGCCGGCGGCGACCTGGACCGCGGAGGGGAAGCAGGAGTAGAGGTCGAGGTATTCGACGCCGCCGATGTCGTCGATGCCGGCGAGTTCCAGCACCCGGGCGCCGGCGATCCGGATGGCCGGAGAGCGGTGCAGCTCAGCCCGCTCGGAGATGGCGTAGGTGTCGTGTGCATCGGCCCCGGCCAGCGGGAAGACCCAGCGTTCGACCGGAATCCGCAGCTCGGTGGCCCGCTGCACCGAGGTCAGGACCAGCGCGGCGGCCTGGTCGACCATGTTGTTGGAGTTCATCAGCTTGGTGTAGGGCCAGCTGATCATCCGGTTCTTCGGGCCGGGCAGGCTGATCTCGTCGGCGCTGACCGGCTCGCGGATCCAGGCGTGCGGATTGTCCACCGCGACCGCGTTGAACCCGGCCCACAGCGCCCCGATCCGACGCCGGTGATCGGTGATCGACTCGCCGGTCGCGATGCGCAGCGCCTGCTCGAACAGCGGGTAGACGTACGCGGGTCGGTCCAGCCGAATCCGTTCCTCGGCCGGGCCGGCCATCGGAACGTCTCCGCCGTCGACCGGCGGCAGCGGCACCGACTCGTCTTGCTGGGTCCAGACGAGTTTGCCGCCCCGGGCCCGCAGCCGGGTTCGGGTGCGCCAGGTTTCACCGCCGGCCACCAGCACCACACCGGCGTGCCCGCGCGAGATGTCCAGGCAGGCCTGGTTGACCAGGGACTGCGGTACGTTGCCGCCGATCGGGCTGTACCGGGTGGCGGCCTGTTCGGCGCCCAGGCGCTGGGCCAGCAGCAGTCCCGGATCGCGGTACCGCGCGGAGAGCAGGTTCACCACTCGCACCGAATCCAGCGCCGCCAGCACGTGCGGGTCGGCCGCGGCGCGAGCGGCGTCGACGATCAGGTCGACCGGCTCGAGGTCGGCCCGGTCCTCGCGGTGGTTGGCCTGGCCGTACCCGACCAGCACCGGGGTCCTGGCGTCGAGTGCCATCAGCGCGCCTCTCCCCCGGCGGCGAACAGCACGCCCTCGGTGATCAACTGCTCGGTCTCGTCGGCACTCATGGCGAGGATTCTGCCGCAGATGTCGCGGGTGTCCTGGCCGGGCAGCGGCGCGGGCCGCTGCGGCGCGGGCGGGATGTGCCGAAACGGCGCCGGTCCGGTCTCGGCCGGCAGTGGGTGACTGATCAGCGGGTGGGTCATGTCACTGAATACGTTGCGCAACCGCAGTTGTGGGTCCTCGAGGATGTCGGGCGGCCGATTCATCGGACCGGCAGGCACTCCGGCGGCCTGCAGTTCCTCGGCGGCCTGCAGCGGGCTACGCAGGCCCGTCCACTGCGCCACCGCCGCCAGCAGTTCGACGCGGTGCGCCACCCGGGCTTCCCCGGTGGCGAAGCGGGCGTCGTGCGCGAGGTCGGGCTGATCGAAAACCTTTGTTGCCGAATGCCAGTCAGCATCCGTGCAGATCGATACCACACACCATTCGTCGTCACCGGCGCACGGGCTGACAGCGTGCACGGCCGTGTCGGCGACGGTCACCGGTCCACTGATGTATCGGGTGGCGAGTTGGTTGATCGCGGCTTCGGCTTGCGAGATGTGCACCCGGGCACCGGCACCGGTGTGGTGGCGGTGAATCAGGGCGGCCAGCGCGCCCAGTGCGGTGATCCGCCCCACCACATGGTCGGGGAACACGGTCGTCGCGTCGTAGAAGGGATGCCGCGTATCGGTCTCCGCCTGATCCGGTGACGTCCATAGCCGGGTGACCCCGGTCGTGGCACGAACCAACGGGCCATAGCCCATCCGGGCGCTCCACGGTCCGGTGTCGCCGAACGCGCTGCTTTCGGCGAGCACCAGACCCGGGTTCAGCGCTCGTAGCCCATCGTAGGAAATCCCCAGTGCGGCAAGTGTTCCCGGCTTGAAGTTGGCGAAAACCGCGTCGGCTTGGGCGACCAGGCGTTCGAAGGCCAGTTTGCCTGACTGGCTGCGCAGATCCAGACCGAGCGCCAAATTGTTGCGGTGCGCCCAGGCGAACGACTCGCTCATGGTGTCTCCGGCACGGGTCTGCCGCAGCCCGTCCGGGTAGGAGGCGCTTTCCACCTTGATCACCTCAGCGCCCAGATCCCCGAACAGGCGGCTGGTTTCACCGCCGGCGACGATGACGCCGAGATCGACGATGCGCAGACCATCGAACGGACGCTCGCCGACCCCGCCGGACGGCGGCTTCCCGGCCGGGACGGCGGCCCGCCACCGGGCTTCGCTGTCGCCGATCGCCGGGGCCGGGGTTCGAAACCCGGCATGGCGTCCGTCGACGCTGATGTATCCGGTCGGCACCTGCGCACGGATGCCGGCGACGAGTTCGGCGTCCACGGTGGCGCCGACCGCGGTGAAGTGCTCGGAGGCCACCACCTGGGACGGGGTGAGCACGGCGGCGATCGGCACGCCGTGGGCCTGCCCGGCCGACACCAGTTCGTCCATGGTGGCCGGGGCGAACATCGCGGCGATCAGCTCGCTGATCTGCGGCCAGGCGGCGAAGCGGGCTGCGATTACATCGTATTTGGGATCCTGGAACTGTTCGGGCTCACCCAGCCACGCGCGCAGACCGCGCCACTGCCGCGGCGCCATCACACAGACCCGGACATAGCCGTCGGCGCAGGGATAGATCGGGTAGGCGTCCTGGTTTCGCGGACGTCCCCGCCACCGGTCGGCCCTGGGCAGTCCCGCCGCCACCTGACCCATGGCCCCGAATACCGGGTCCAACGCCATGACCACCGCGTCGAACCGGGAAAAGTCGATGTAGTCGCCCTGCCCGCAGCGCAGCCGGTTGTAGTGGGCCACCAGCGCCGCCCACGCCGCCTGCGCCGCGGCGGTGGCCGAGGCGATGCCCTCCGGTGGCAGCACCGGCGTCCCGGTGGTGGGGCCGGACCGGGACAGCGCCCCGCACAGCGCGTAGAGCACCGGGTCGCTGGCCCGCCAGGATGCGCGGGGCCCGGTCGCACCGAAGTCGGTGACCGCCAGCGCGACCAGGTGGCCGTACCGGTCGGCCAGCTCCGCGCAGGAAGTGCCGTAGGCGGCGGCCCGCCCGGGCCGGCCGCTGTCGATCACGATGTCGGCCGTCGCGGCCAGCGCACACAGCCGGTCGCGGTCGTCCGGGTCGGCCGGATCGAGTACCACGCTGCGCTTGTTGGCGTTGTACAGCGCGAACGCGATGCTGGTGCCGGCGAGTGTCGGTGGTTCGCCACGTTCCGGGTTGCCGCCGGGCGGTTCGACCTTGAGCACGTCAGCACCCAGATCGGCCAAGATGCGGGTGACCGGGTCACCGTCGGCGCCGGACAGGTCCAACACCCGAAGTGTCCCCAGCAGACCGTCACCGTTGACCATGGCGTCAGCGTAGTAGGCAGGTTTCACACGTACGGCTCTTGGCTAGTCACCTCGGATGCGGACAATCGGACAGATGGGCACCGGGGCACTCTCCGACACAGAACTCGACCTCATCGACGCCTATTGGCGTGCGGCCAACTATGTGTCCGTCGGGCAGATCTACCTGCTGGACAATCCGCTGCTGGCCGAGCCGCTGTCAGCGCAGCACGTCAAACCTCGGCTGCTCGGACACTGGGGCACCACCCCGGGACTCAACCTGATCTATGCGCACCTGAACCGGATCATCCGCGCCCGCGACGCCAACGTCATCTACGTCACCGGGCCCGGCCACGGCGGACCCGCACTCGTCGCCAACGCCTACCTGGAGGGCACCTACAGCGAGGTGTACACCGGCATCGAGGAGAACACCGAGGGGATGCGAAAGCTGTTCCGCCAGTTTTCGTTTCCCGGCGGTGTTCCCAGCCACGTCGCCGCTCAGACGCCGGGTTCGATCCACGAGGGCGGCGAGTTGGGCTATGCGCTGGTGCACGCGTACGGGGCCGCCTTCGACAATCCGGATCTGGTGGTGGCCTGCGTGGTCGGCGACGGGGAGGCCGAAACCGGGCCGCTGGCCGCCGGCTGGCACTCGAACAAGTTCCTCAACCCGGTCCGCGACGGGGCGGTGCTGCCGATCTTGCACCTCAACGGCTACAAGATCGCGAACCCGACCGTGTTGGCCCGCATCCCGGCCGAGGAACTCGACGCACTGATGGCCGGCTACGGGTATCGACCGATCACGGTGGCCGGTGACGACCCGGCGGTCGTGCACCGTGCACTGGCCGGCGCCCTCGACGAGGCCTTCGACCAGATCGCGGCCATCCAGCAGGCGGCCCGCACCGGGGGCGTCACCGATCGTCCGCGCTGGCCGATGCTGGTGCTGCGCACCCCCAAAGGCTGGACCGGCCCGAAGGAAGTCGACGGCATCCACGTCGAAGGCACCTGGCGATCTCACCAGGTGCCGCTGGCCCAAACCCGCGACAACCCCGCCCATCGCGCCCAGCTGCAGCGATGGCTGCACAGCTATCGACCCGAGGAGTTGTTCGACGCCGACGGCGCGTTGCGGCCCGAACTGCGGGCGCTGGCGCCGCACGGCGATCGCCGGATGAGCGCCAACCCGCATGCCAACGGCGGGTTGTTGCTGCACGACCTGGATCTGCCGGACTTTCGGCGTTACGCAGTACCGGTTGCGACACCGGCCGCCGGGACCCATGAGGCCACCCGGGTGCTGGGCACCTTCCTGCGCGATGTGATCGCCCGCAACACCGACCGATTCCGGGTGATGGGCCCCGACGAGACGGCGTCCAACCGGCTCTCGGCGGTGTTCGACGTCACCGACCGGGTCTGGCTGTCGGCGACGTCGCCCGACGACGAGAGCCTCTCGCCCGACGGTCGGGTCATGGAGGTGCTGTCCGAACATCTGTGCCAGGGCTGGCTGGAGGGTTATCTGCTGACCGGTCGCCACGGGCTGTTCAACTGCTACGAAGCGTTCGTGCACATCGTCGACTCGATGTTCAACCAGCACGCGAAATGGCTGTCGGTCAGCCGCGAGTTGCCGTGGCGGCGCCCGGTCGCCTCGCTGAACTACCTGCTGACCTCGCACGTGTGGCGCCAGGACCACAATGGGGCATCGCATCAAGACCCCGGCTTCATCGACTTGGTCGCCAACAAGCGGGCCGAGATCGTGCGGGTGTATCTGCCGCCGGACGCCAACACCCTGCTGTCCGTCGCCGACCACTGCCTGCGCAGCCGCGACTACGTGAACGTGATCGTCGCCGGCAAACAACCCGCGCTGGCGTACCTGGACATGGACGCCGCCGTCGCGCACTGCACCCGAGGTTTGGGCATCTGGGACTGGGCCGGCACCGCGGCCGGTGAACCCGATGTGGTGCTGGCCTGCGCGGGTGACATCCCGACGCTGGAGACGTTGGCCGCCGCCGACATCCTGCGCAGGGAACTGCCCGAGCTGGCGGTGCGGGTGATCAACGTCGTCGACATCATGCGGCTACAGCCTGATTCGGACCATCCGCATGGCCTGCCGGACAACGAGTTTGATGCGTTGTTCACCCGCGACAAGCCGGTGATCTTCGCCTACCACGGCTACCCGTGGCTGATTCACCGGCTCACCTACCGTCGCACCAACCACGACGGCATGCATGTCCGCGGGTACAACGAGCGCGGCACCACCACCACCCCGTTCGACATGGTGATACTGAACGACCTGGACCGGTTCCACCTGGTGATGGATGTCATCGACCGGGTGGACGGGCTGGCCACCCGCGCCGCCGTGCTGCGCCAGCAGATGGCCGATGCGCGACTGGCCGCCCGCCGCTACACCCGCGAACACGGCGAGGACGACCCGGCCATTTCCGGCTGGGTGTGGGAGTCGAACGAGCAGAACAACCGTTGACTATGCGTCCACGGCGCGGTCTTCTCACACTTTTCCGCCCTGAGCGCAGGATCAACGAGGGGCGAGCCGTTCGAGCGACCGACCCGCGCCCGATCAGTAGAATGGCCCGATGTCCTCCCTGACCGCGACGGCCGATGCGCACGCCCTGCGCCCGGCTCGGATCTACACCGACGTCGCGGTGGTGGTGGGGGTGCTGGCCTTCACCAACCTGATCGCGCACTTCACCACGCCGTGGGCGGGGATCGCCGCGGTCCCGGCCGCCGCCGTCGGGCTGGTCATCCTGGTGCGTGCCCGCGGGTTGGGCTGGGCCGAACTCGGCCTGGGCCGCGAGCACTGGAAATCCGGGGCGGGTTATGCGGTTGCCGCGGTGGCCGTCGTGGTGTCGGTGATCGCGGTCGGCGTGCTGTTGCCGTGGACCCGGCCGATGTTCATGAACAACCGCTACGCCACGGTATCCGGCGCGCTGCTGGCCTCGATGATCGTCATTCCGCTGCAGACGGTCATCCCCGAGGAGTTGGCGTTTCGCGGCGTGCTGCATGGCGCGCTGAACCGGGCCTGGGGTTTCCGCGGCGTCGCGGCCGCCGGGTCGCTGCTGTTCGGGTTGTGGCACATCGCCACCTCATTAGGACTGACCGCCGGCAACGCCGGGTTCACCCGGTTGTTCGGCGGCGGCATGCTCGGCATGCTGGCCGGGGTGACGCTGGCGGTGGTGGCGACCGGGACGGCAGGGTTTGTGTTCAGCTGGCTGCGCCGCCGCAGCGGCAGCCTGATTGCCCCGATCGCGCTGCACTGGTCGTTGAACGGGGTGGGCGCGCTCGCCGCCGCCGTGGTGTGGCACCTGTCGGCGTGACGCCGAACTAGGCCAGCAGCACGGCCGCGCCGGCGACCCGGCCGGCGCTCAGATCCGAAAGCGCCTGATCGGCTTGCGCCAGGGGATATTCCGGTGCTGTCACGTCGATGTGGTGTTGGCCGGCGAAGTCGAGGAACGCCCGCGCATCGGCGCGGGTGTTGGAGGTGACCGAGCGGATCCGGCGTTCCTGGAACAGGTGCTGCTGGTAGTTCAGCGACGGGATGTCGCTGAGGTGGATCCCGGCGATCGCCAGCGTGCCGCCGCGGTCCAGCGCCGCGCAGGCCGGCAGCACCAGCTCACCGACCGGAGCGAACAGGATGGCGGCGTCCAGCGGTACCGGCGGCGGGTCGGCGGCCCCTTGGGCCGAGGCCGCCCCGAGTTCTAGCGCCAGCTCCTGTGCCCGCTGTCCGCGGGTCATCACGTGAACCTCGGCGTCCTGCGCCAACGCGACCTGCGCGGTGATGTGAGCGCTGCCCCCGAATCCGTAGAGGCCCAATCGCCCACCCGGCGGCAGCTCGGCGCACAGCAGGGCGCGGTAACCGATGATGCCGGCGCACAGCAGCGGGGCCAATTCGCTGTCTCCGTAGCCTTCGGGCAGGTGATGGGCGAAGGCGGCGGGCACGGTCGCGAATTCGGCGTAGCCACCGTCAGCGTCCCAGCCGGTGTAGCGAGACTGCGGGCACAGGTTCTCCGCGCCGCGCCGGCAATAGCCGCACAGTCCGCAGGTATGTCGCAGCCATGCGATTCCGACGCGGTCGCCGACGTGGAAGGAGGCATCGGCGGCGGAGCCCACGTCCGAGCCGACCTCGACGACTTCGCCGACCACCTCGTGTCCGGGTGTCACCTGCTCGCGGTGCACCGGTAGGTCGCCCTCGGCAACGTGCAGATCGGTGCGGCACACGCCGCAGGCGTGCACGGCCACCAGCAGCTCCGAGGGCGCCGGTCGCGGCATCGGCGTGCTCACCCGCTCCAGCGGATGGGTGTGCATCGGCCCGGGGCGGCGCACCCGCCAGGCGCTCATCGTCGTACCGCGCATGGTCGACCCCCGGCCGGGTCAGGCTTTGCGGACCAAACCCAGCAGCCAGAGCAGGATCACCGACCCGACGGTTGCGGTGAACAGCGTGAACCACCAGCCACCGCCCGCGGTGTTGAGGAAGAAGCTCAGCAGGAATCCGCCGATCAACGCCCCGACAATGCCGGTCACGATATTGAGCAGGATGCCTGATCCGCTGCCTTTGACGATCTTTCCAGCGATCCAGCCGGCGATCGCGCCGATGAAGATGTAGCCGATCCATCCGACTTGCTGGCTCAGTGTCGTGGAGCGGGCTAGAAATTCGGTTGCTGCCAAGACGTTCATCGGGAACCCTTTGCTGTCCGGCCACGCTCGGCGCGGCACTCCTGCACCTGCTATCGGGTATACCGCACGCCCGCGCCCGGGGCACGCCTGACGAGATTCGGGTCAGGCAGGCGTTCCCACCGCCGCCGGGGCGGCTACGGGCGCTCCGACCGCCGGTGCGACGGGCGCCGGTGCCCCCGCAGGCGGAGCTGCCGGAGCACCGGGAGCAGGCGGGGCAGCCGGAGCACCCGGTGCCGCGGGAGCAGGCGGGGCACCCGGAGCGGCCGGGGCAGGTACCTCGGCGCCCGGGGCGCCGGGCGGCGCCGGCACCGGCGCCGGTGCGGGTGCGCCCGGTGCAGGTGCGGGGGCCGGCACGCCGGGTGCCGGCGGAGCGCCGGGTGCCGGGGCCGGTGCACCCGCCGGGCGGATCGATTCGGTGAGGGCCTTGGCCGCGACCTTGTCGACCGGGTTGTTCGCGGTGCCCAGCCACACCACGAACCAACGCGGACCCGGGGTCGCCGGCTGGCCCGCGGCGGCCGGCGGCGCCCCGATCACACCGGTCCAGATCTGACCGTTCGGTTTCGCGGTGTCGCTGAACTTGACCTCGTAGTAGGAGGCGCTGCCGGTCAGCCCGGTGGCGGTCAGCGCGATGGTCTCCTGGCTGACCCGGGTTCCGGGGTAGGGCATGAAGAACTCACCCATGTCGGATCCCAGCCGGCTGGCCGCCTTGCCGTTGTCCGCTTCGGCGCTGGCGTACAGGCGTTGATCCAGCTTGCCCAGCACGATGCGGGTGTCGTTGGCGACAGCCGGCGGCTGCCCCGGGGCCGGCGGCTCACCGATTTGCTTGCTGAGCAGCGCCGACCCGTACTCCAGATGGCTGGCGTCGGATTCCACCCAGCCCCCGGGCAGCAGGTAGCTGAAGCCGTCGGCGGTGTCCTCGACGCGGCCCGGTTCGGGCGCACCCGGTTCGGCAGGCGGTAATGCGTTCGGGTCGGCCGGTGGCGGCGGAACGGCGTTCGGGTCGGCGGGCGGCGGCACCGGCGCGTTGGGGTCCACCGGGGCAGGCGCCGGAGCCGGCGGCGGCGGCGGGGGCTCCGCAAAGGCAACGGTCGTGGGTACCGCCACGGCAATGGCACCGGTTGCCGCGAGAGCTGCCAGCGCGGACCAGATGCTTCTACGTCGTGTTGAGGTTGGGTTCACCTGCACCATGGCGAAAAACCTACCGTGTTGCAGCCGTGACGCAAGTGCGACGTGCGCACGATGCGAAGGATCTTTTTCACTCCTGGAAACAGTGCCTCGGGCCTGCGTGCCGGCTACCGGTTCGCGGTTGGGCTCTGACGACGCCGACCTCGCGCACCAGCCGGAAACGTGCCCGTCAGTGCCGTCGGGTCAGTGCCGATGCGGCGCCGCGGTGTGCAATCGCACCTGGTGATCCGGTACCGAAAACCACACCTGTTCCCCCGGAGCCAGTCGCAGAGCGGCAGCGACGTCCGCGGTGATGTCGGCGGCAAGACCGGGAGCTCCGTCGGGCTGCTGTTCGCCGCGCAGCCGAATCACCACGCCGAGTGAGTCCAGTTCGGTCACGGTCACCGCGCTCAGATTGCGCGGGTCCCCCGCTGGCCGCTCCCGCGACACCGATACCGAACTCGGCGGGAACACCGCGACCACCCGCTGGCCGATGCTCAGCCCGTCGTCGGGGATTCCGTACCAGTCGGCGCCGCACGCTGAATTCAGGACGCCGTCGGCGGCCACCGTCCCGGCGACCTGATTGACCCCGGCGATGCGGGCGCCGAAGCGGCTGCGCGGCGCCGTCAGGACGTCAGCAGCGCGACCGATCTCGGCGATGGCGCCGCCTTCGAGCACCAACACCCGATCGGCCAACGTGAGCACGTCCAGCGGGTCGTGCGTGATCAGCACGATCGCGCGCCCGTCGCGGGCGGCCACATTGCGCAACACCCCGCGCACAGCGGCGGCTGCCGCCACATCCAGTCCCGACAGCGGCTCGTCGAGCAGCAGCACTTGGGGTGCCGCGGCCAGGGCGCGCGCGATCGCGACGCGTTGCGCCTGGCCGCCGGACAGTTGCCGTGGCCGGCGCTCGGCCAATTGCGCGGCGTCGACCTCACGCAGCCATCGCAGCGCCGACTCTTTCTGCCGGGATCGTTTGCCGCGCAACGCGAACGCCACATTGGCCGCGACCGTCAAATGCGGGAACAGCAACGGGTCCTGCAGCAGCAGCCCCACCCGCCGGTCATGAGTGGGGACATGCAGCCCCGCCGCGGTGTCGGTCAACACCCGCTCCCCGAGCTGCACCAGACCCACGTCGGGATGCACCAATCCGGCGATAACGTGCAGCACCGTCGACTTACCGGCCCCGTTGGGACCCAACACGGCAAGCACCTCGCCGGCGGCCACCGAGAATTCGACGTCCACACCGCGCTCGGCGACCACCGCCCGCAACCGCAGGTCGGTCACCAGCCGGCGCCGGTCAGCCGACGTGCACCCAGGCCGAGCACCACCACCGCCGCCACCACCACCAGCAGCAGCGACAGCGCCACCGCGGCGTCGGCGTCGGTCACCCGCTCCAGATAGATCGCCAGCGGCAGGGTGCGGGTGACCCCCTCGCGTGAACCCGCGAACGTCAACGTCGCACCGAACTCCCCCAGCGACCGGGCGAACGCCAGCACCGCCCCCGAGACCAGCCCGGGCAGCAGCAGCGGCAGCGTCACCCGCCACCACACCCCGGTCGGCCGCTCCCCCAGCGTCGCCGCCACCACCTCGTAGTCGGCCCCGGCGGTGCGGGCCGCTCCTTCCAGCGCGATCACCAGGAATGGCAGCGACACGAAGGTCTGCGCGAGAACCACGGCCGTGGTGGTGAACGCGATGTCGATGCCGGCCGCGTCGAGATACCGGCCGACCAATCCGAGCCGGCCGAACGCATACAGCAGCGCGATACCGCCGACGACCGGCGGCAACACCAGCGGCAGCAGCACCAGCGGTCGCAGCACCCGGATCAGTCGCGCACGGCTGCGGGCCAACACCAAGGCCAGCGGTACTCCCAGCAGCAGGCACAGCGCCGTGCTGGCAGCCGCGGTCTTCACGCTCAACAGCAACGCCGTCACCGCTGACGGGCTGGTGATCAGCGACCAGAAATGCGGCCAGTCCACCTTCACCGCGACGGCCAGCAGCGGCAGCACGACGAATACGGCACCGAGCGCGGCCGGAACATAGACCCAGCGCGGCAGCGCGGCGGGCGGGCGCATCACTCCGGTTTCGTGAAGCCGTCGCGGTGCAGCATGTCCTGCCCGGCCGGCCCGGTGACCAGGTCGACGAATCGCTGCGCCAGCGCGGACTGCGGCGCATCCTTGAGCACCGCGATCGGGTAGACGTTCACCGCGCCGGCGGCCTCGGGAAAGTGGACGGTGCTCACTTTGTCGCCGGCGTTGCCGGCGTCGGTCACATACACCACCCCGGCATCGGCCTGACCGGTCACCACCTTGTCCAGGACGTCGGTGACGTCGGGTTCCTCGCTGACCGGGTTCAGCCGGATGTGGGTGCTGTCCTCGACGCGATGGGTTGCCGCCCCGCACGGGACCGGCTGCTGGCACACCACCACGCTCAGCGCGGGATCGGCCAGATCGGCGAATGCGGCGATCTTCTTGGGATTGCCCGCCGCGGTGACGATGACCAGGCTGTTCGCGGCGAACGGCACCGCCGTGCCGGCCAGCAGCCCCGCGCCGGCGACCTTGTCCATCTGCGCGGTGTTGGCCGACGCGAAGACGTCGGCGCCGGCGCCCTGGGTCAACTGGGTGGCCAGCTCTGCGGAGCCCGCGAAGTTGAACTGCACCTTGGTGCCGGGATTGTCGGCTTCGAACCGCCCGCCGATCTCGGTGAAGACCGGCCGCAACGAGGCCGCCGCGAAGACTGTGATCGACGGCGACGACGGGGTGGAGCTGCAGCCCGTCGCACCCATGACGCACACCGCCGCCAGCGCGGCAGCCATCTTTCCGACCCGACGCATGGTTCGAACCCTATCCGGCGTACCCCCGGCCGGAACCGTTCTGTATCCCGATCGTGTCGCGTCGGAGTTTCCTCTTCTAGCTACTGTCCAGTAACATCGACACGATCGACGCCATCAGACGCTGAATCCCTGGTCCGCACCCTGCGGTGTGTCACCATCACAGCCATGGATCAGCGTTGAACACGAGGAGGTCATGGCGATGGAGGTGCTGGTCACCGGTGGCGACACCGACCTGGGTCGCACGATTGCCGAGGGCTTCCGCGACGCCGGTCATACCGTGACCCTGGCAGGCGCACGCGCACACGAGCTGGAAGTGGCCGCCAAGGAACTCGAAGCCGACGCCGTCGTCTGCGACACCACCGATCCGGCCAGCCTGACCGCAACCCGTGGCCTGTTCCCGCATCACCTCGATGCCGTCGTCAACGTGCCCGCACCGCAGTGGGACGCCGGCGATCCCCGCACCTACTCGCTGTCGGAGCTGGCCGGAGCGTGGCGCAACACGCTGGATGCCACCCTGCTGTCGGCCGTGCTCACCGTGCAAACCCTCGGTGACCACCTGCGTTCGGGCGGTTCGATCATCTCCGTGGTGCCCGAGAACCCCCGCGACGGCAGCCCCGATGCCGCGATCAAGGCCGCCCTGTCCAACTGGGCCGCGGGCCAGGCCACCGTGTTCGGGACCCGGGGCATCACCGTCAACGTGGTAGCCGCCGGCCTGGGGGCCGAACCCGGATACAACGGGTTGACCCGCACGCCGCCGTCGGTCGAAGCCGAGGCCGCCCGGCTGGCACTGTTCTTGACCAGCGCGGCAGCCCGTCACATCACCGGCCAGACGCTGCACGTCAGCCACGGCGCGCTCGCTCACTTCGGCTGACGCCGTTTCGCCTGCGGCGTAATCACCGGGCCGCTGAACACCTTTGGCGACTAGTGTCGACCGGGTGAGCATCCGCCTTGGCTACCAGATTCCCAACTTCTCCTACGGGACCGGCGTTGCCGAATTGTTCCCGACCGTCATAGCGCAGGCCCGCGAAGCCGAATCCGCTGGATTCGACGCGGTCTTCGTGATGGACCACTTCTATCAACTGCCCGGCCTGGGCACCCCGGATCAGCCGATGCTGGAGGCCTACACCGCGCTGGGCGCGCTGGCGACCGCGACCGAACGCGTTCAGCTGGGCACGCTGGTCACCGGCAACACCTACCGCAACCCGGCCCTACTGGCCAAGGCGATCACCACGCTGGACGTGGTCAGCGCCGGTCGCGCAATCCTGGGCATCGGCGCCGGATGGTTCCAGCTGGAGCACGAGCAACTGGGTTTCGAGTTCGGCACCTTCACCGACCGGTTCAACCGTCTCGACGAGGCACTGCAGATCATTCTGCCGATGATCAAAGGCGACCGCCCCACCTTCTCGGGTACCTGGTACCAGACCCGCGAGGCGATGGCCGAACCCCGCTTGCGCGAACACATTCCGCTGTTGATCGGCGGCAGCGGAGAAAAGAAGACCATCCCGCTGGCCGCGCGGCTCTTCGACCACCTCAACCTGATCACGACACTCGACCAGCTACCCGCGAAAGTTGCGGCGGCGCAGCGCAGTTGCGAGGCCATCGGCCGCGATCCGGCGACCCTGGAGACCAGCACGCTGCTCACCGTGCTGCTCGACGAGGCGGCCGGCGCCGACCAGATCCCGGCCGAACGATCCCAGCGCGCCGTCGTCGGCAGCGCCGCATCGATCGCCGACCAGATCAAGACCGCAGTGCTCGATGCGGGTGTCGACGGCGTGATCTTCAACATTCCGGTCTACACCCCGGGCGTCATCACCGAGATCGGCGCGGCGCTACGGCCCCTGCTGGCGTGAGTGTGGCCCATCACACAGGCACCGGTGCGGCGACCAGCAGTTAGGCCGACTACCGTATTGAGTGAATGCAGTCGCGCCACGAGGAGCAACCCCGTCATGAGTGCCCAGCCTGAAGCCACTGCTGCCCCCCATCCCCGCCACCGTGTGGTGATCATCGGATCCGGATTCGGCGGACTGAACGCGGCCAAGAAGCTCAAGCGCGCCGACGTCGACATCAAGCTGATCGCCCGCACCACCCACCACCTGTTCCAGCCGCTGCTGTACCAGGTCGCGACCGGGATCATCTCCGAGGGCGAGATCGCCCCGCCCACCCGCGTCGTGCTGCGCAAACAGCGCAACGTGCAGGTGCTGCTCGGCGACGTCACCCACATCGACCTGGCGCGCAACGTCGTGGTCTCCGAACTGCTCGGCCACACCTACGACACCCCGTACGACAGCCTGATCGTCGCCGCCGGGGCCGGCCAGTCCTACTTCGGCAACGACCATTTCGCCGAGTTCGCGCCGGGCATGAAATCAATCGACGACGCCCTCGAATTGCGCGGTCGGATCCTCAGCGCCTTCGAGCAGGCGGAACGCTCCAGCGACCCCGAGCGGCGCAAGAAGCTGCTGACCTTCACCGTCGTCGGGGCCGGCCCGACCGGCGTCGAAATGGCCGGGCAGATAGCCGAATTGGCGGACTACACACTCAAGGGTGCGTTCCGCCACATCGACTCCACCAAGGCCCGGGTGATCCTGCTGGACGCCGCCCCGGCGGTGCTGCCGCCGATGGGCGACAAGCTGGGCCGCAAGGCGGCGGCCCGGCTGGAGAAGATGGGCGTCGAAATCCAGCTCGGAGCGATGGTCACCGGCGTCGATCGCAACGGCATCACCGTCAAGGACGCCGACGGCACCACCCGGCGCATCGAGTCGGCCTGCAAGGTGTGGTCGGCGGGCGTTTCAGCCAGCCCGTTGGGCCGCGACCTGGCCCAGCAGTCCGCGACGGAACTCGACCGGGCGGGCCGGGTCAAGGTGCTGCCCGATCTGTCCATACCCGGACATCCCAACGTCTTCGTGGTCGGCGACATGGCCGCCGTCGACGGGGTGCCCGGGGTGGCCCAGGGCGCCATCCAGGGCGGCAAGTACGCGGCGAAGGCGATCAAGGCCGAACTCGCCGGCGCCGACCCTGCGGCGCGCGAACCGTTCCAGTTCCTGGACAAGGGATCGATGGCCACGGTGTCACGGTTCTCCGCGGTGGCCAAGATCGGGCCGCTGGAGTTCAGCGGTTATTTCGCGTGGCTGGCCTGGCTGGTGCTGCACCTGGTGTATCTGATCGGGTTCAAGACGAAATTGACCACCATGTTGTCGTGGACGGTGACCTTCCTGAGCACCCGGCGCGGTCAGCTCACCATCACCGAGCAGCAGGCGTTCGCGCGGACGCGGCTCGAGCAGTTGGAGGTCTTGGCGGCCGAAGCCCGGGGCAGCGAGCCCGACCGCGCCGCGGCGAGTTAGCGCCGGTCAGTCCGGCAGGTTCTGCAGCCGTACCTGACCGCGCGCGACGACTCGGTCGTCGGCTCCGCTGATGGTGACCAGCCACAGCTGTTGGCGGCGGCCGCGGTGGATCGGCGTCGATACCGCCGACACGGTGCCCGACGAGATGGACCGCAGGAAGTCGGTGCTGTTGTTGACGCCGACGACGTTCCCGCCGCCGTTCTGCGACAGCCACACATAGGCCGAGACGCTGGCCAGACTTTCCACGATCGAGCAGTACACGCCGCCGTGCACGATGCCCATCGGCTGCAGGAGCTTGTCCTGGACCTCCAGCTGGGCGCGGGCGCCGTCGGGGCCGAGCTCGGTGAAGACCAACCCGATGTTGTTGTCGAACGGCGCCGCCGGCATGGCTTGGCCCTGCGAAGGTTGCACGCGCTTGTGTTTACACCATCTGGCGCTCAGGTCCGCCCGCGGGATGCTCAAATGCGGGCAAGCCCCGCGCACAGGTGCGCGGGGCTTGCCATCGAGTCGGACCGGGGGTCTCTGCAGCCCTCAGGACTCCGGCGCGGTCCGTGCGTTCTCGACCTCATCAGCATAGGCAAGGCTGCCCTAATTTTGCAAGGGGTTGGGTGGTCCGGTTTCGCGGGTGTTGCGGGCCGCGCACCGGCATCCCCAGCATCAGCAGCGCATCAAGCAACGCCTGACCGCGGCGGGCGGCGGTGGCCTCGCTACTGCCGGCCAGCTGCGGCACCTGGGTCGCGGCCGCCACGATCGAGGCTCCGACGGTATGCCACATCGCCGCCACCGACACCACGCCGCCGCTGACGTCGCTCAGCGCGGTGAACAGCGGCTGCAGGGTCCGCTGGCAGCGGTGCGCGGTCCAGGTGATCAGCGCCGCCTCGCTCGGCAGGCGCACCACGCCGCCCCGCGCCGCGGGCTCCTCGCCGCGGTACGGATCGTCGGGCAGCACCCGCAATGTCGGGTCCACCACGGCGGCCCAGTCGATGACGCCGTCGGAGTCGACGTGCACCCACAGGTTCTCCAGGCCGGCGTCCCAGGCCCGCCCTTCCAGAATGACCAGTGCCACGACCCGGCCGATCACGCCATGAGCCAGCGTCGCCGCCAACTGCTGGGCGGCACCGACCGGACTGCCCATCTCGTCGGCCGCCGCCGCGAACATCTGCGCGAGCCTGCCGTCGTCCATCGCCGCGGACAACGGCCACCACCGGCGCCGGGAGACGTCGGCCAGCACCGCCACCCCGTACACCCGCGGACACTCCGGATACAGCGCCCGCAGCCGCCGACTCGATTCATGTAGCGGCAGCATCCGGTCGATAACCATCGCCGCAATGAGCGGGTCGTCGAGTACCGCGGTCACCGTCACCTCCCGTAAGATAGGTAAGCCTAACCATACTGCCTTTGGGGTCGATCGACGCTTGTGACCGCCCTCACACGGCGTGGGCGAGGTACGACAGCCGGTAGTAAAGCGGAGTAGTCTGGCGATATTGCTCAGGAGATGAACGCATAATGGCGAAGCAGACCCGGCTCGGAGATTTGGAGCGCGCGGTGATGGACCATCTGTGGTCCGCCCCCCAGCCCCAAACGGTTCGCCAGGTGCACGAGGCGTTGTCAACGCAGCGTGACCTGGCGTACACCACGGTGATGACCGTGCTGCAGCGGTTGGCCAGGAAGAATCTGGTCTCCCAGATCCGCGATGACCGGGCCCACCAGTACACCCCCGTGCACGGTCGCGACGAACTGGTCGCCGGGCTGATGGTCGATGCCCTCGACCAGGCCGCGGACTCCGGCAGCCGGCGGGCGGCGCTGGTGCATTTCGTCGAACGGGTCGGGGCCGACGAGGCGGAGGCGCTGCGGCGGGCCCTGGACGAATTGGAAGCCAAGCATCGGACCGCCGGGCCTGTTGGCGGGCGAGCGGCGCCCTAGGGGAGACTGGCGAGGTGTCCGCGCTGGCCTTCATCATCATCGCGGCGCTGCTGGTTGGACCGATTCCGGTGCTGCTCGCGCGATCGGCGTGGCCGCTGCGTGCACCCCGGGCCGCGGTGGTGCTGTGGCAGGCGATCGCGGTCGCCGCGGTGCTCTCCGCGTTCAGCGCCGGCATCGCCATCGCCAGCCGGCTGCTGATGCCCGGCCCCAACGGGCGGCCCACCGCGACCCTGCTCGGCGACATCGGCCGATTGGGCTGGCCGCTGTGGGCCCTCTACATCGGTGTTTTCGCGTTGACCCTGCTGGTCGGCGCGCGGCTGCTGGCCTCGGTCCTGCAGGTGGCGATCGCGACCCGACGCCGCCGGGCCCGCCACCGCATGCTGGTCGACCTGCTCGGCGTTGACGCGGTCGGCACTCACCCGGGCAATCGGGCCGGCCGACTGCGCATCCTGGAGGTGGCCCAGCCGCTCGCCTACTGCCTGCCGGGCGTCCGAAGCCGGGTGGTGCTCAGCGAAGGGGCGCTGGCCCGCCTCACCGATACCGAAGTCAGCGCCATCCTGACCCATGAGCGGGCCCACCTGCGCGCCCGCCACGACCTGGTGCTGGAGGCGTTCACGGCGGTGCACGCCGCTTTTCCGCGCTTCGTCCGCAGTGCGAGCGCCCTGGACGCGGTGCGGCTGTTGGTCGAAGCACTCGCCGACGACGCGGCGGTGCGGGTCACCGGTCCCACTCCGCTGGCCCGGGCGCTGGTGACCTGCGCCTCCGGGCGCACCCCGGCGGGTGCGCTCGCGGTGGGCGGCCCGTCCACGGTGGTGCGGGTGCAGCGGCTCTCGGGGCGCGGCAACAGCCGGGCACTGTCTGCGGCCGCCTACGCCGCCGCGGCGGCGGTGCTGGTGATCCCTACCGCAGCACTGGCGGTACCGTGGCTGACCGAGCTGCACCGGCTGTTCGCCGGGTAGCAGGAGATGATCAGAGAGGCGCATAGATGAGCTCAGCTGAAGCGAACACCGGCATTGCCCAGATCGGGGTAACCGGGCTGGCGGTGATGGGCTCCAACATCGCCCGCAACTTCGCCCGGCACGGCTACACCGTGGCGCTGCACAACCGGTCGGTCGCCAAGACCGATGCGCTGCTGAGCGCGCACGGAGCCGACGGCAGTTTCGTGCGCACCGAGACCATCGCCGAATTCCTTGCCGCCCTGGAGCGTCCGCGCCGGGTGCTGATCATGGTCAAAGCCGGTGAGCCCACCGACGCCGTGATCAACGAGCTCGCCGACGCCATGGAGCCGGGCGACATCATCATCGACGGCGGCAACGCCCTCTACACCGACACCATCCGGCGCGAGAAGGCGATGGCGGCCCGCGGCCTGCACTTCGTCGGAGCCGGCATCTCCGGCGGCGAGGAGGGCGCACTCAACGGGCCCTCGATCATGCCCGGCGGGCCCAAACAGTCCTACACATCGCTGGGCCCGCTGCTGGAGGAGATCTCCGCGCATGTCGACGGCGTACCGTGCTGCACGCACATCGGACCCGACGGCGCCGGGCACTTCGTCAAGATGGTGCACAACGGCATCGAATACTCCGACATGCAGCTGATCGGCGAGGCCTACCAGCTGCTGCGCGACGCGCTGGGCCTGACCGCACCGCAGATCGCCGACATCTTCACCGAGTGGAACACCGGCGAATTGGACTCCTATCTGGTCGAGATCACCGCCGAGGTGTTGCGCCAGGTCGACGCCAAGACCGGACAACCGCTGGTCGATGTGATCGTCGATGAGGCCGAACAGAAGGGCACCGGCCGCTGGACGGTCAAGTCCGCACTCGACCTGGGGGTGCCGGTGACCGGTATCGCCGAGGCGGTGTTCGCCCGCGCCCTCTCCGGTGCGGTCGCCCAGCGTCGGGCGGCCACCGGCCTCGCCTCCGGCGCCCTCGGAGACCGGCCGACCGACGCCGCGAAGTTCACCGAGGACGTCCGCCGGGCGCTGTACGCCTCCAAGATCGTCGCCTACTCGCAGGGCTTCAACCAGATCCAGGCGGGCAGCGCCGAATACGGCTGGAACATCACCCCCGGTGACCTGGCCACCATCTGGCGGGGTGGCTGCATCATCCGGGCCAAGTTCCTCAACCGCATCAAAGACGCCTTCGACAGCGAACCGGAGCTGGCCAGCCTGCTCACCGCGCCCTACTTCCGGGGCGCGGTGGAGTCCGCGGTGGACAGCTGGCGCCGGGTGGTGAGCACCGCGGTCGGTCTGGGGATCCCGGCTCCCGGTTTCTCCTCCGCCCTGGCCTACTACGACGGTCTGCGCACCCCTCGACTGCCGGCCGCACTCACCCAGGCCCAGCGCGACTACTTCGGCGCGCACAGCTACGGCCGGGTGGACACCGACGGCAAGTTCCACACGCTGTGGAGCGGTGATCGCAGCGAAGTGCCGGTCTAATCAAGCAGTTTGAGTACAGCGACGGTGAAGTCCGCCGGGGCCTCGATCTGCGGGTAGTGTCCCAGCCCGGGTAGTTCGACGACCTCGGCGGCGGGGCGCAGCTCCCGCAGGCCGTCCAGCACGTTGGTGGTGGCCACCGGATCGTCCAGCCCCCACACGAACCCGAGTGGCTTGGGCCAGGACCGGACCGCGCCGTACCAACGCTCGGCGAAGCGCACCCGTTCGTCCAGATAGGCCGAAAGCAGGTGGGCGATGTGGTGGCCGTCGTTGTGGCACAACAACTCCCACTGCGCGGCGGCCTCATCCGCGGCCAGCGGATGCGCGGCGCTGAAAAGCCGGCCGAAGCTGCGGACGAAACTGCGCCGGTTGGTCAGCCGGGCCGCGATGCCCCCGAACGGGCCGCGCAACACCTTCTGAATGGGCCGCAGGCTGGCCCGTTCCAGGATCACGCTGCCGTTGGACAGCACCGCACGGCGCAGGTCGAAGGTCAGTTTGCCGGCCAGGTCGCGGGCCAGCAGTTCGGTGGTCACCGAGGTGCCCATGTCGTGGGCGGCCAGCACCACCGGACCGGTGCCGGTCGCGGCCACCACCGCTTCGACCAGATCGGCCTGCTCCAACAGGCTGTAGCGGTGCGGGCGCGGCTTGTCGGAGAGCCCGAACCCGACAAAGTCCATCGTCAGCCAGGACCGGCCGGCAAGCCGGGCAACCACCGACCGGAAATCGTAAGAGCTGGAGGGAAATCCGTGCAGCAGCAGCACCGTCGGCCCATCGCCTCGACCGGACCGGACGAACACCCGCCCCGGGTCGGTGGCGACCCAGCGGCCACCGTCCCGCCACTCTCGCACACTCTGCTCCATCATCGACCGTGTCATCGCGGGCCGCAGCTCAGATCCACGCCAGCAGGTCGCTGAGCGCCGAACCGGTTTCGTCCGCGGCGCCCAGGTTCGCCCAGGCGCTGCTGATGTCGTCGAAAACAGCCTGGGGGAACCCGAGGAACACCGAGCTGACATCCTGCAGTCCGGTCTGCAGGGCGCTCGCGACGGCGGTCTGGTCGCCGCCGAGCATGGCCTCGTAGATGTTCCATAGCGCCACTTGCGGGGTGGTGATCAGGTCGCGCACATCCATGATCAGTTGGGTGAGCAGTCCTGGATCCGCGGGGACGGGCGTCCCATCCCAGCTGACCAGCGTCCAGCCGTCGGTGGGGTTGCCCTCGATCTCCACGATGCCGGTGTTGGGCAGCAGCGGGGATCCGTCGTCGTTGGCGAACATGGTCTGCAGCGACAACGGCAGCAGCAGGGAGATATCGGGGTTCTTGACGTTCAGCGCCACCCAGGCGGCGATGTCGGCTTCGTTGTTGAACGCCACGGCGGTGATGTCGCCGTTGTCGCTTTGGACCGGGTTGGCCAGCGCGGCGCTGTACATCGTGTCGATGGCCTCGGTGAACTTCTGGTTCATGACCACCCCGTTGGGATCCTCGACGGAGCCCGGAATCGGCACCAGCACCAAGCCGAACAGCGTCCACAGCATCGGCGTCAACTGGTAGAGGAAACCGGCCAGGCTGGCGATCGGCTGGCCCGCGTACAGGCCGCTGTCGATCTCGTTGAGCCCGGGCAGGATCTGCGTCGCCATGTGCTCCAGGTCGGCGAACGGCGCAGCGGTATCGATGTCCCGGATGGCCTGCCCGGAGAAGATCCCGGCGACGTGGTCGCCCAGTGCGTTGTGGAGCTGGGTCGCGACATCCTGGGCCTGCTGCTCGCCGAGGTCGCTGAGCGGCGGCCCCGGATGATCCGGTGACGGGGTGATGACGTCGTTGTACGGCGGCATCCGCTGCCCGTGCCGCACGATGTCGATGACGACGTCTTGGATGTCGTCGCTCGCGGTGAGATGGATGTCGGGCAGGTGGACGGCGGCCGGCGGGACCGGCGCGACCGCGATGACACCGGCCCCGACGAGCGCGACGGTGGCGGTAACCGGCCAGATCGGGCGTGTCTGCATGGTGGCTGCCTCCCGCTCAGATGCCCGCGGAGAGGGCGTCGGCGATGTCGTTGAAGACCGCGCCGGGGAACTGGGTCAGCGCCGAGCTGATGTCGTCGAAACCGGTCTGGATGGCGGCCAGGATCGTCGTCTGGTCGCCGCCGAGGATGGCCTCCCAGATGTCCCACAGCGCGGTCTGCGTGGGCAGCACCACATCCCGCACGTCGACGAACAGCGCGGTGGCCAGATCCGGATCCTGCGGGATGGCTTCCCCGTCCCAGCTGACCAGGGTCCAGCCGTCGGTGGGGTTTCCCTCGATTTGCACGACGCCGGTATTCGGCAGCAGAACGGTGGACAGTCCGTTGGCGACGGTGTGCGATTCCATGATGCGGTTGATGAAGAACGACAGGTCGGGGTTCTTGGCGTTCATCAACACCCAGGCGAAAATCGATGCCTCGCTGTTGAACGCGACGTCGGTGATGTGACCGTTGTCGCTGACCACCGGATTGGCGACGGCGGCGTTGTACATCGTGTTGATGGCGTCGGTGAAGCGTTCGTTGAACATCACCCCGTTGCCGTCTTCGGAGCCCGGCGCCGGCGTCATCGCCCATCCCAGTGGCGCCCCCAACGACCAGGCCCCGACGGTCAGAAAGGCCAGCCGGCCCCCGAGGCTTTCGATCGGGTCGAGCGCGTAGATTCCGCTGTCGACTTCGTCGAGCCCCGGCAGGATCTGCACGCTGTCGGTCATGTGTTCCAGCGCCGCGAACGGCGCGGTGGTCTCGGTCTCCCGCAGACCCTGCCCGGCGAAGATCCCGGCCACCGGTCCCAGCTCGTTGAACAGTTGGTTGCCGATGTCCTGCGCCTGCTGCTGGCCCAGATCGCTGAGCGGAGCCCCCGGATACGCCGGCGACGGCGTCAGGAGGTTCTCATACGGCGAGATCATCTGCGCGTGCCGCACGACGTCGATCACGATGTCCGGTTCTTCACCGCTGGTGAGCTGGATGTCGAACAGGCCGCGCTCCGGCGCAGCCGGCGCACTGGACGGCGCGGGGATGCCGCTGACGCCGAGAAGAGCGACACCGACGGTAGCGGACAGGATTTGGCTTACCTGCATGATGCATACCTCTTTGAATATTCAGTTGATACGAAATGAGCATGCGAATTTCGCGCGCAGCAAAGCTGCCGATTCAACAATCAATTCACCGCCGTCTGCGGTGTGCCGCTATCAGATCCCCGTGATGCCGGCTACGACCCGCGATGCCGCCACTGCCGGTGCAGCTTTCGCTGCAGGTAACCTTCGAGATTGCAGGCGCGCGGGACGCGATGCATCATCGCCCGTGCTTGAATGGCCGCCCCGTAGCGGCTGAAGCTAACCGCCATCATCGCTCCCTAAAGGAAAAAATGACTTTACACGAGGATTCCGCTGTGAGGAAGATAAATTCTCGCCTAGATAATCTGGCGTCGCGTGTCGTCGTGGGTGGTGCTCACCGCCGCGTGGGCGGTACCGTGGCTCAGACCGCTGACACCGTTGAGGGTGTCGCCATCGACGCCGCCCGGAAGAACCGATGAGATTTTCAGACGGGCATCGACCCGCGTATGACCTGACCTACAACGACGTTTTCATCGTCCCCAGCCGCTCCGACGTCGAGTCGCGCTTCGACGTGGATCTGTCCACCCGCGACGGGTCGGGCACCACGATCCCGGTCGTGGTCGCCAACATGACCGCGGTGGCCGGGCGCCGGATGGCCGAGACGGTGGCCCGCCGCGGCGGCCTGGTGGTGCTGCCGCAGGACCTGCCGATCGAGGCGGTGCAGCAGACCGTGGCGTTCGTGAAAAGCCGCGATCTGGTGGCGGACACCCCGGTGGTGCTCTCCCCCGACGACTCGGTGTCCGACGCGACGGCGCTGATCCCCAAACGCGCGCACGGCGCGGCGGTGGTGGTGACCGATGGCCGCCCGAGCGGGCTGGTGACGCCGTCGTGTTGCGTCGGCGTCGACCGGTTCGCCCGGGTACGTGATGTCGCGATGAGCGACTTCGTGACCGCCCCGGCGGGCACCGACCCGCGCAAGGTGTTCGACCTGCTCGAGCATGCACCGGTCGGCGTCGCGGTGCTCACCGAGGCGGACGGAACCCTGGCCGGCGTGCTGACCCGCACCGGCGCGGTCCGGGCCGGGCTCTACACACCGGCCAGCGACGCCGGCGGCCGGCTGCGGATCGGCGCCGCGGTCGGGATCAGCGGCGATGCGGCCGCCAAGGCGGCGGCGCTGGTGCAGGCCGGTGCCGATGTGCTGGTCATCGACACCGCCCACGGCCATCAGCGCAAGGCACTTGACGCGATCAAGGCGGTTGCCTCGTTGGAGTTGGGAGTGCCGCTGGCCGCCGGCAATGTGGTGTCGGCGCAGGGCGTCGAGGATTTGCTGGATGCCGGAGCGACGATCGTCAAGGTCGGTGTCGGCCCCGGCGCCATGTGCACCACCCGGATGATGACCGGCGTCGGCCGGCCGCAGTTCTCCGCCGTGGTCGAGTGCGCGGCCGCGGCGCGCCGGCGCGGCGCCCATGTCTGGGCCGACGGCGGGGTGCGCCATCCGCGCGACGTCGCGCTGGCGCTGGCCGCCGGGGCCTCCAACGTGATGATCGGGTCGTGGTTCGCCGGGACCTACGAATCGCCGGGCGATCTGATGCGCGACCACGACGACCAGCCGTACAAGGAGAGCTACGGGATGGCCTCCAAACGTGCGGTGGTAGCCCGCACCGCCGAGGACAGCGCGTATGCCCGAGCCCGCAAAACCCTTTTTGAGGAAGGGATTTCGACGTCACGGATGGTCGTCGACCCGGACCGGGGCGGGGTGGAGGATCTGCTGGATCACATCACCTCGGGGGTACGCAGCACCTGTACCTATGTCGGCGCGTCGACGCTGGCCGAGTTGCACGAACGGGTGGTGATCGGCGTCCAGTCGGCAGCCGGCTTTGCTGAGGGGCATCCGCTTCCGTTCGGGTGGTAGCCGGTTTCGCTACCATGAACAGCACCGAACACTGCGAAGGGGGATTCGTGCCGCAGGCACCCGTCGAGGCTGTGGCCTTCGGGTCCGAGCCGTCGGCCGGCGAGCCCGACGACCCCGCCTCTAGATCGCCGGGCCGCCTGGCCCGGCGCTCCGTCCGCCCGGCGTGTGGGTCTCGGCGATGACCGTCGCCGTGACCGTGCTGTCCCTGCTGGCGTTTGCGGTGCTCACGGCCGGAACCGCGATGTTCGTCGCCGCCGAGTTCTCGCTGACCACGCTGGAGCGCAGCACCGTCGAGTCCAACGCCCGGCGCGGCGGGCGCCGGGACCGCTATGTCCAGCGCGCCCACCGCACCCTGTCGTTCCAGCTGTCCGGCGCCCAGTTGGGCATCTCGATCACCACCCTGGCCACCGGCTATCTCGCCGAACCGGTGCTGGCCCGATGGTTGGCGCCGGCCCTGAATGCCCTCGGCATGCCCGAGCGGATGTGTGACGGGGTGGCCCTGCTGCTGGCGCTGCTGATCGCGACATCGCTGTCGATGGTGTTCGGCGAGCTGGTCCCCAAGAATGTGGCGCTGGCCCGTCCGTTGCCGACCGCGCGCGCGACCGCCGGCCCGCAGCTGCTGTTCTCGCTGTTCTTCGCGCCGGTGATCCGGTTGACCAACGGGATGGCGAACCAGGTGCTGCGGATGCTGGGGATCGAACCCGCCGAGGGGCTTCGGTCGGCCCGTTCCCCACGCGAACTGGTGTCGCTGGTACGCACCTCGGCCCGCAGCGGCGCCCTGGACCCGGCGACCGCCGCCCTGGTGGACCGTTCGCTGCACTTCGGCGCGTTGACCGCCGAAGAGCTGATGACCCCGCGGTCCAAGATCGTGGTGCTGCAGGCCGACGACACCATCGCCGACCTGGCGCACGCCGCCACCGACAGCGGTTTCTCCCGCTTCCCGATCGTCGAAGGCGACCTCGACGCGACCATCGGGATCGTGCACGTCAAGCAGGTGTTCGAGGTGGCACCGGCCGACCGGGCCAGGACCGCGCTGCGCGCGGTGGCGCAGCCGGTCGCGGTCGTACCCTCCACCCTGGACGGCGACGCGGTGATGACGCAGATCCGCGCCAACGGGCTGCAGACCGCGCTGGTGGTCGACGAGTACGGCGGCACGGCCGGACTGGTCACCGTCGAAGACCTGATCGAAGAGATCGTCGGCGACGTCCGCGACGAACACGACGACGCCACCCCGGATGTGGTGCGTGCCGGTGACGGCTGGCGGGTGTCGGGCCTGCTGCGCATCGATGAAGTCGCGAACGCCATCGGATATCGCGCCCCGCAGGGCGAGTACGAAACCATCGGCGGCCTGGTGCTGCAGGTACTGGGCCACATCCCCCGGGCCGGTGAGGCGGTGGAGCTGACCGCGTTCGATCCCGACGTCCGCGTCGATGACCCGATCCGGTGGAACGCCACCGTGGTGTCGATGGACGGGCGCCGCATCGACCTGATCGAGCTGACCGAACTCGGCCGGCGCGGGCGGAGCCGGTGATGGGTGACGTGCTGGCGCTGTTGCTCGCCCTGCTGCTGGTGGTTGCCAACGGGTATTTCGTCGCCGCCGAGTTCTCGCTGATCTCCGCACGCCGCGACCGGCTGGAGGCGTTGGCCGAGCAGGGCAAGAAACGCGCGGTCACCGTGATTCGGGCCGGAGAACAACTGCCGCTGATGCTGGCCGGGGTCCAGCTGGGGGTCACGGTGTGCTCGATTCTGCTGGGCCGGATCGGTGAACCGGTGGTCGCGGATCTGCTGGGCCGGCCGCTGCAGCTGGCCGGGGTCACGCCGGCGGTGCTGCATACGGTGTCGTTCCTGGTGGCGCTGGCGGTGGTAGTCACCGCGCATGTGCTGCTCGGCGAGATGGTGCCCAAGAACATCGCCCTCGCCGGCCCGGAACGCGCGTCGATGCTGCTGATCCCGGTCTACCTGGTCTATGTGCGGGCAGCCCGGCCGTTCATCGCGTTCTACACCTGGTGCGCGTTTGCCACGCTGCGCGCCATGCGGGTGGAACCGCGCAGCGAACTGGAAGTCACCGTCTCGACCGTCGAGCTGTCCGAGATGATCGCCGAATCGGTGTCCGAAGGCCTGCTGGACCCCGAGGAGCACACCCGCCTCACCCGGGCACTGCAGGTCCGCACCCGGGTGGTCGCCGATGTCGCGGTCGGAGTCCGCGACATCCGTGCGGTGCCGGCGGCGGCAGCCGGCTCGGGGCCGACGGTCCGGGCGGTGGAACTGGCGCTGGCCGCCACCGGGTACTCGCGGTTTCCGGTGATCGATTCCGGGGGCGGATTCGTCGGCTATCTGCACATCAAGGATGTGCTGGCGCTCGCCGACCCGGCCGAGCTGGACCCGAACATGGTGCTGGGCCTGGCCGTGGTGCGCCCGCTGCCGCGGGTTCCGATGTCGCTGCCGCTGCCCGACGCGCTGTCGCGGCTGCGCCGTACCAAAAGTCATCTGGCGCTGGCCACCGACGACACCGGGCAGGTGGTGGCGATGGTGGCGCTGGAAGACCTGGTCGAGGACCTGGTCGGCACGGTGCGCGATGGCACACACCGCATCTGAGGGGACACGTCATGGCTGAGGTGCTCGATACCCGGCTCTGGCGGCACCGCGTCGAGCGGCACCGGCGTCGGGTGCGCGAGCTGCTGGCACCGCACCGGGCCCGGCACGGGCAGCCACACCCGGTGTGGGACTTCTTGTTCAGCTACTACAGCCTGCGCCCGGGGCAGCTGGAGTGCTGGCACCCGGGCTACGGGGTGGCACTGGCCGGCGCCGGGGCGCTGACCGGCTACCGCAACCGTCGCGGCTACACGGTGCGCGGCGACGTCGTCACCGTCAGCGACGACCACCTGCGGCGGCGGTACGACACCATCGACTTCGTCGCCCGGCTGCTGCGGGCCACCGCCCAGCGGCCGGCCCAGCTGAACTGCTTCGGGCTGCACGAGTGGGCGATGGTGTATCGCAGCGATCAGGTGCGCCACAGCCGGGTTCCGCTGCGGCTGTCGCGGGCGCAGACCGACGCGGTGGTCGACACCGCCGGCCCGCTGCGCTGCACCCACTTCGACGCTTTCCGGTTCTTCACCGAGGCCGCGGCCCCGCGCAATGCGGTGCCGCTCAGCCGCGCCGCCCAGCCCGAGCACGAACAGCCCGGCTGCCTGCACGCCAACATGGACTTGTACAAGTGGTGCTACAAGCTGAGCCCGCTGATCGGGTCCGACCGGCTGCTGGACTGTCTGGAACTGGCGGCCGCGGCACGGGAGCTGGACATGCGCGCCAGCCCCTACGACCTGACCGGCTACGGATATGCCCCGATCGCGATCGAGGATCGCGCCGGGCGCGCCGAATATGTGCGTTGCCAAGCCGGCATCGCCGAACGCGCGGCGGTGCTGCGGGCGGCCCTGCTGGCCGACTGTGACCTGCTGCTGGCGGCTGCCGGTTGCGGATAGCGCCGCTACCGGCCGGTAAGGTGGTGTGTTGCCAGTAAGGGAGGAACATATGACGGATCGGGTGTCGGTTGGCAATCTGCAGATCGCCCGGGTGCTGTACGACTTCATAACCGACGAAGCCCTGCCCGGAACCGGAGTCGACCCGGACAGCTTCTGGGCCGGCGTCGACAAGGTCGTCACCGACCTGACGCCGCGCAACCGGGAGTTGCTGGCCCGTCGCGATGACTTGCAGGCCCAGATCGACAAGTGGCATCGGCAGCGGGTGATCGAGCCCATCGACCCGCAGGCCTACCAGGCTTTCCTCACCGAGATCGGCTACCTGGCGCCCGAGCCCGCGGACTTCACCGTCACCACCGCCAACGTCGACGACGAGATCACCCGCACCGCCGGCCCGCAGCTGGTGGTGCCGGTGCTCAACGCCCGGTTCGCCCTCAACGCCGCCAACGCGCGCTGGGGATCGCTGTATGACGCCCTGTACGGCACCGACGTGATCAGCGAGGCCGACGGCGCGGAAAAGGGACGTGGCTACAACCGGGTGCGCGGCGACAAGGTGATCGCCTACGCCCGCAAGTTCCTCGACGGCGCGGCAGCGCTGGCCAACGGGTCGTGGGCCGAGGTCAAAACCCTCACCATCAGCGGCGGCCAGCTGGGCCTGACGCTCACCGACGGCCTGGAAACCACCCTGGCCGCACCCGAGCAGTTCGTCGGGTACACCGGATCCGACGCCGAACAGGCCACGCCGCCGTCCTCGGTGCTGCTGGTCAACCACGGCCTGCACATCGAGATCCTGATCGACCCGCAATCCCCGATCGGTGCGACCGATATCGCCGGGATCAAGGACGTCGTGCTGGAGTCGGCGGTCACCACCATCATGGACTTCGAGGACTCGGTGGCCGCGGTGGACGCCGACGACAAGGTGCTGGGCTACCGCAACTGGCTCGGCCTGAACCGGGGCGATCTGACCGAGGAGGTCGCCAAGGACGGCAAGACCTTCACCCGCGCCCTGCACGCCGACCGCGAGTTCACCAAGCCGGAGGGGCCCGACGCCGGCACCCTGACACTGCCCGGCCGCAGCCTGATGTTCGTGCGCAACGTCGGGCACCTGATGACCAACGACGCGATCGTTTTCAGCGCCGACGGTGCTGACGACACCGAGGTGTTCGAGGGCATTCAGGATGCGCTGTTCACCGGGCTGATCGCGATGCACGGGCTGCACAGCAGCGACGACAACGGGCCGCTGGTCAACAGCCGCACCGGGTCGGTCTACATCGTCAAGCCGAAAATGCACGGCCCAGACGAGGTGGCGTTCACCGCGGAGCTGTTCAGCCGGGTGGAAGAGGTGCTGGGGCTGCCCCAGGCGACCTTGAAGGTCGGCATCATGGACGAGGAGCGACGCACCACCCTGAACCTGAAGGCCGCCATCAAAGCCGCCGCCGACCGGGTGGTGTTCATCAACACCGGATTCCTGGACCGCACCGGCGACGAGATCCACACCTCGATGGAAGCCGGGCCGATGGTGCGCAAGGGCACCATGAAGAGCCAGCCGTGGATCCTCGCCTACGAGGACAACAACGTCGATGTCGGATTGGAGACCGGGCTGACCGGCCACGCCCAGATCGGCAAGGGCATGTGGGCGATGACCGAGCTGATGGCCGACATGGTCGAACAGAAGATCGGCCACCCGCGCGCCGGAGCCAGCACCGCCTGGGTGCCGTCCCCGACCGCCGCGACGCTGCACGCGATGCACTACCACCAGGTCGACGCGTTCGCGGTGCAGCAGGAACTTGCCGGCAAACGCCGCGGCACCGTCGAGCAGTTGCTGACCATCCCGCTGGCCAAGGAACTCGCCTGGGCACCCGAGGAGATCCGGGAGGAAGTCGACAACAACTGTCAGTCGATTCTGGGCTACGTGGTGCGCTGGATCGACGCGGGCGTCGGGTGCTCCAAGGTGCCCGACATCCACGACGTCGCGCTCATGGAGGACCGGGCCACCCTGCGGATTTCCAGCCAGCTGCTGGCCAACTGGCTGCGGCACGGCGTGATCACCGCCGAGGACGTGCGAGCCAGCCTCGAGCGGATGGCGCCGGTGGTGGACCGGCAGAACGACGGTGATTCGGCTTATCTGCCGATGGCCCCCGATTTCGACGCCAGCATCGCGTTCTGCGCCGCGCAGGAGCTGATTTTGTCCGGTACCTCGCAACCCAACGGGTACACCGAGCCGATCCTGCACCGCCGCCGCCGCGAGTTCAAGGCCCGCGCCGGTGCGTAATCGCGTGCACGGGTAATCCCTAGGGCAACGAGACGGAGAGGGCGCAAACACCGCCATGGGTAGGCACAGCATTCCCGACCCTGACGATTTCTCCGACGAGCCATTCGACGAGCAGTTCTACGCCCCCGGCGACGACCTGGATGCCGGCCTGTCCAGCGGGGATCATGCCGCCCCCGAGGACGCCGGTCACTACGACGGCGACGCGTCAGCACCGGGCGAAGCCGATAACACCTGGCTGGCGCGGGCCGGGATCCGCGGCGATCGGCGCCGCGTCGGTGAGTGGCGCGGCGGGCACCGCAGCGAGGGCGGTCGGCGCGGCGTCAGCATCGGTGTGATCGCAGCCCTGGTCGCGGTGGTCGTGGTGGTGGCCACCGTCATCCTGTGGCGGTTCTTCGGCCACACCCTGGCGCACCGCAACGACGCCGCCGCGGGCCGCTGTGTGGAAGGCAAGGTGACCGTCGCCGTCGTCGCCGACCCGTCGATCGTGGATCAGGTTTCCGAGTTCGCCCAGCGCTACAACGACACCGCCAAACCCGTCGGTGACCGCTGCGTCGAGGTGAGCGTCAAACCGGCCGGCTCGGACGCCGTGATCCGGGGATTCATCGGGGACTGGCCGGCCGAGCTCGGCCAGCGCCCGGCGTTGTGGATTCCGGGCAGCTCGGTGTCGGCGGCCCGGCTTCGGGCCGCGACCGGCCGCGAGACCATCAGCGACAGCCACTCCCTGGTCACCTCGCCGGTCCTGCTCGCGGTTCGTCCCGAACTCAAACAGGCCCTGGAGAAGCAGAACTGGGGCACGCTGCCCACCCTGCAGGGCAATCCCGAGTCGCTGCCCGCATTGAACCTCCGCGGCTGGGGTTCGCTGCGGCTGGCGTTGCCGATCGCCGGAAACGCCGATGCGACCTTCCTGGCGGCCGAGGCGGTGTCCGCCGCGTCCGCACCGCACGGTGCGCCGGCCACTGCGGGTTCCGCGGCGGTGCGTGCCCTGGTCGGCGCCCAGCCGAAGCTGGCCGACGATTCCATCAGCGACGCGATGAACGCGCTGCTGCGCCCCGGCGACCACGCGACCGCGCCGGTGCACGCCGTGGTCACCACCGAGCAGCAGCTGTTCGCCCGCGGCAAGGCGATCTCGGATGCCGGCAGCGAACTGGGTTCCTGGCGGCCGCCGGGCCCGGCCGCCGTGGCCGACTACCCCACCGTCCTGCTCAGCGGGTCGTGGTTGTCGCGTGAGCAGATCAGCGGCGCCAGCGAGTTCGCCAGGTTCGCCCACAAACCCGACCAGCTGGCCGACCTGGCCCAAGCCGGATTCCGGGTGGAGGGTGTCACCCCGCCGCACAGCGATGTCACCGGCTTCGACGCGGTGGACTCGGTCTTGTCGGTCGGCGATGACGAGATGCGCGCGTCCCTGGCAGACGTGCTCACCACCCCGGCGGCCGGATCGGCGGTCACCCTGATGCTCGACCAGTCGATGGGCGTGGACGAGGGTGGCAAGACCCGGCTGGCCAACGTCGTCGCGGCGCTCAACGACCGGATCAAGGCGCTGCCCGGCAGTTCGGCGGTGGGACTGTGGGCCTTCGACGGCTCCGACGGCCGCAACGTGGTGTCGACCGGCCCGCTGAGCGACCCGGTGGCTGAACAGCCACGGACCGCGGCGGTGACCTCCAGCCTGGACGGATTACCGCAGACCTCCGGCGGCGCGGTGTCCTTCACCACCCTTCGCCTCGTTTACTCCGAGGCGTTGGCGAATTTCCGTGAGGGACAGAATAATTCCGTGCTGGTGATCACCACCGGCCCGCACACCGACCGCACCTTGGACGGTCCGGGACTGCAGGACTTCATCCGTGGCGCGATGGATCCGCAGCGTCCGGTCGCGGTGAACGTGCTGGACTTCGGTGGAGACCCGGATCGGACCACCTGGGAGGCGGTCGCCCAGATCAGCGGCGGCAGCTACCAGAACCTGCCCACCTCGGCCTCCCCCGCGCTGGCGACGGCGCTGAGCACCCTGTTGAGCTGAAACCGGTCGGCGACCTACATGCCCAGCGCAGCCAGGATCTGCTGCGGCACCGTGTCGAACAGTTCGGTGTAGAAGCCGCCCAGCGGATCGACGCTGACGCCGGCCAGGTCGCCCAGGCCGAGATCGGCGAGCAGGCCGTCCAGGGTCAGGTTGGACAGGTCGCCCAAGTCGGTCAGGTTCAGCGGCAGGCCGGACAGGTTCAGGTCGTTGAGCAGATCGCCCAGGTTCAGCCCGTTCAGCAGGCCGGTGATGTTCAGCGCGCCGAACGGGTCGCCCAGGTCGTTGAGCAGACCACCGAGGGTCAGATCACCGGTCGACGCCGAGAAGCCCAGCGCCTCCAACACCCCGCCGATACTCAGGTCCTGGCCAGGCACGATGCCCAGGTCACCCAGCAGGCCCCCGAGGCTCAGCGGGGTCGATGACAGACCCAGATCATTCAGCAGACCGCCGATCGTCACACCGTCCGACGACAGGCCCAAAGTGCCGAGCAGGCCGCCGATCGTCAGGCCGCCCGGTAGCGATCCCAGTTCGTTGAGCAGGTCGCCGACCGTCAGGCCGCTGCCGCTGAGGCCGAGGTCGCCGAGGAGATCACCGACCGTGGTGCCGCCACCGGACAGACCCAGATCATTGAGTAGCCCGCCGATCGTCACGCCGGTTGCGCTCAGCCCCAGCGTGCCGAGCAGGCCGCCCAGGGTCGGGTCGGTTGTCGTGACGCCCAGTGCGCTGAGCAGGTCGGTGAGCAGGGTGCCGATGCTCGGAGTGCTCAGCGGTACGCCAAGGGTGGTCAGCGTGCCTATCAGGGTGTTGAGCAGCGTGGTCACCGTCCCGGTCGGGACGCCGAATGCGGCCAGCACCCCGCCGAGCGCGTCGGTGAGCAGACTGACCGCCGACCCCCCGGGCAGCGCGTCCCCGGTGCCCAGCCCGATGGCGCTCAGCAGGGTCTCCGCCGATACCGCACCCGACACGTTGAGCCCCAGCGATCCCAGCAGCGCATCCAACACGCTCGTCGACACCGGGGACGACGTGTCCAACCCCAGCGAACCCAGGATGGCGTTCAGCACCGACGGCGTCAGCAGGCTGTCGGAACTGAGTCCCAGCGAACCCAGCAGGTTGGTCAAGGTCGTCGCCGAGAGCTCGGTCGACGGATCCAGGCCCAGCGCACTCAGCAGGCCGTTCAGCACGTCCGTCGACGGTGTTCCGGCCGGGTCGAGGCCCAACGTGGAAAGCAGGCTGTTCAGCACACTGGTCGACAACGGGTTGGTCGCGTCGAGACCCAGCGCGGCCAGTAGGTTGTCCGTCGAGAGCAGACCGGTCGGATCGATGCCGAAGGCGCTCAGCACGCTGCTGAGTGAGAGGTGATCCAGGTCCACGTTGGTGTCGAGTCCCAAGCCGCTCAAGATGTTGGTCAACCCGAGGGTGATCGCGTTGCCCGAGCCGAGGTTGTCCAGGCCGAGCAGGTTCAGCAACCCGCTCAGCGAGGTGATTCCGCTGCCGTCGGCCAGCAGGTCGCCCAGGCCGTTTTGGCTCAGCCCCAGGTCGCTGAACAGGCTACCCAGGGTCAGATCGCCCAGCCCGAGCTGGCTCAACAGGCTGCTCAGATCCAGGTCGGTCAGTTTCAGACCGCCCAGTCCCAGGGCATCGACCAGGTTGGTCAGGCTCAGATTCACCTCCATGGGCTGCAGCGGCGCCAGGACACCGTTCCAGGCAGGAATGGTGATGGTGCCGTCCAGCAGGCTGATGGTGTCCTGGCCGTTGAGGTAGCCGTTGAGGATGGTGGGCAGGCCGTTGAGCAGGGCGCCGAAACCACCGCTGCCCTGGGCGTCCGCGATGACCTGCTGGATGGCGTTGTAGGTGGCGATCTGCGACCCGAGGTTGGCGATCGCGAGCTCAAGTCCCGGCGGCAGCTGCACCGATATGGTCCCCGGCAGCGAGGTGAGGTCCGTGGTGATGTCCGGGGTGACGTTGGTGAATGCGCCGATCACGCCGAGCGGATTGGTGAACAGCGCGCCGATCACCTTCGAGATGTCCGCCCAGTCGGCCCCGGCGACGATGTTGTTCCAGTTGGTGGTCGTGTTGGTGATGAGCTCCGACCAGGGGTCGGCGGCCAATTGGACTGCCCGCGTCGCCGGATCGACCGGCGGCGACACCACCGGCGTCACGGCGATCAGGCCGGCACCGACGAGGGCGATTCCGGTGGTTGCGTAGGGGCGAAGGAGCTGTCGCATGATGCACTTCCGATCCTGAGGGCGCCAGCGGTTCTCGCCTCAGAATAGGCCCGTGAAACACCTTAGAAGGAGTTAATTGGAAACTAATTTTTCCCGGGTAGGGGCGGTCCTCTGTC
>NZ_JCALCW010000020.1:0-101354 GCF_059812545.1 Mycobacterium sp. NGS50 | reverse complement strand
GGCCACACCGGGGACGGCGGCGACGTCGGCGGCAAGGGTGTCTGGGAATCCCGCGTCGGTGACACCCGAAACCTCCAGCGCGGCAATACCGGCGATCCCGTCGGACAGCCGGTTGACCGATCCGGTGATCGACCCGAAGATGCCGAAGACGGCGACCAGATACAGGGCCGACACCGCCATCACCGCCACGGTGGCGATGGTGCGTCGCCGGTGCACGGCCAGCTCGCGCAGGCTGAACACCCTCAGCCGGCTCAGCGTGGCGGCGATCACCGCCACACCGCCGAGATGTCCGAGCAGACCCGCCCGTCCTGCAACATGACCACGCGGTCGCTCACCGCCGCAGCGTCCAGGTTGTGCGTCACCATCACCACCAGGCGCGCACTGCCCGCCTCGTGCGCCACCTCGGCGAGCAGCGACAGGATCGCCGCTCCGGTGGCCGAATCGAGGTTGCCGGTGGGCTCGTCGGCCAGGATCAGCGCCGGATCCATCATCAACGCCCGGGCGACCGCCACGCGCTGCATCTGGCCGCCGGAGAGCTCGAACGGACGGTGCGCGGACCGGTTCCCGAGCCCGACGCGGTCCAACAGTCGAATCGCGTCCGGTTTCGCCTTGCCCAGTCGCACGCCGGCGAGCAGTTTGGGCAGCGCCACGTTCTCCCAGGCCGACAGGGACGGCAGCAGGTTGAAGAACTGGAACACGAACCCGACCCGGCGGTGCCGAAACGCCGACCGGGCGGCATCGTCGAGGCGGCCGATGTCCTCGCCGTCGAACATGACGGTTCCGGTATCGGGGGTGTCCAGTGCTCCGAGCAGATGCAGCAGTGTGCTCTTGCCCGCTCCCGACGGCCCGACGATCGACACGAATTGCCCGCCTTGCAGCCGCATGCTGACGTCGTCGAGAGCCCGCACCGTGTGCGCGCCGATTCGGTACTGCCGCACCACATCGTGAAGCTCGACGGCCAGTTCCCGTTCACGGGTTTCCGCGTCGCGCAGTGTCGGGAGTGTCGGGATCATCGCGGGCACGTACCCACCGCGGCCAGCACCGCCCGGCTGGACTCACGGCCGCCGACCGTGATCCGCACCCCGCCGTCGGCGTAGTAGCGCGCCTGGACCCCGGCGTCGCCGAGTACCTCCCGCCACGGGCGTCCGGAGCCGGGCAGATAGACGAAGTTCGCGTGCCCGTCGGTGGCGTAGACGCCCATCGCGCGCAGCCGCCGGCACAGGTACGCCCGCTCACCGGCGATACGTAGAACCCGCTGCCGCAACTGGTCTTCGGCGTCATACGATGCCGCCACCGCTGTCGCGCTACAGATGCTCATTCCGAACGGAAGCTGCATCGCCCACAGGGCGCGCGCGACCTCCGGCGCACCGAACCCGTAGCCGATCCGCAACCCGGCCAGGCCGTAGGCTTTGGAGAAGGTTCTTATCACAACGACATTCGGGAATCGCTGAACCAGACCCGGACCGTCGATCCGGTGTTGCGGCGCCACGAACTCGACATAGGCCTCATCGAGCAGCACCACGGTATCGCGGGGGACCCGGCGCAGCAGGCGCTCGACGTCCGCGATGGGTTCCAGTGTGCCGGTCGGGTTGTGCGGCCGGCACAATACGACGACGCGGGCACCCACCGCGGCATCCGCCATCGCGGGCAGGTCGTGATGGCCGTGCCGGTCGAGTGGCACCGGAATCGGGGCCAGCCGCGCCATCTGGGCGAAGATGGGGTAGCCGTCGAACGTGGGATAACTCAGCACGATCCGATCTCCGGGCCGGGTGAGGGCATGCAGAACCTGCATCACCACCCCGGTCGCGCCCGCACCGACCACCACCTGCTCAACGCCGATCCCGATACGGTCGGCGACCAGTGCGCGCAGTCGCTCGGGCAGGAATTCCGGATACCGGTTGGCCGCGTCGATCGAACGGATCAAGGCTGACCGTACCGCCGGTAGCGGGGAGAACGGGTTTTCGTTGCGGGACAGCGCCAGCGGATCGACGGCGGCCGGCAGTGCGTCGAGCACCCCGGCGGCGAACGGATTCCCGAACGCCGTGGGCGACATCATCCCCGTCCGCCCCACCGCACCGCCGCCGCGCCGGCGAAGTCGCCGGCGTGCGCGAAGGCCGCCATCAGCACCACGTCGCCGGGCGCGGCGTGGCCATCGGATATCGCACGGTCGAGGTTGATCGGGATCCCGGCCCCGAACAGGTTGCCGTACTCATCAAAGGTGTCGAGGTGTCGCGACTTCGGCAGTTCCAGCGCTTCGCGCCAGTTCCGCAGGAAAACGCGGTTGGGCTGGTTGGTGACCAGCAGATCGATATCCTTGGGCTGCACCCCGATTCGGTCGCACACCGCCATCGCCACCTCGGGCACCTGTCGGTTGCCCCGGGCCAGCACCTTGGTGATCTTGGCCTCGGTGAACGCGATGCACACCTCACCCTGCCCGGCTTGCCACCATTTGCGCGGCGGGTCGGTGGCCAGCGTCATCTCACCGGAATACTCGCCGTAACTGCGGCATTCGACATCGAGGATCGGCGACTCGTCGGACACCGTCAACAGTCCCACCGCCGCACCGTCACCGGGGACCGCGGCCTGCGCCTTGCGCCGCACCGCGGGCTGATCGAACACCTGCCCCGCCGCGTTCTGCGCAACCGCGATCAGCGCGGAGCGCCCTTCGCCTGACACCAGCAGCTGACGTGCCACCTTGAGCGCCAGCACGAACGCCGCGCACCCACCGTTGTGCAGGTCGAGCACCCAGCCGGGCCGCATACCGAGCCGGTGGGCGATACCCCCGCCCGCGCCGTAGAACGGCATATCGGGCACCTGGGTGTGGGTGATCAGCACGTCGACACCGGCGATGACGTCGGGGCCGTGTCGTTGGATGAGCCCGGCGGTGGCGCGTTCGACCATGTCGATCGCGCTCTCGTCGGGCCCGACATGGTGACGGAACCGCGGCGCCCGAAACATCATGTTCTCCCGCAGTTCGTCGGAGTCGGCGAACTGGGCGTAGTAGTCGGCCCCGATCGGTTCACCGGGCAGGTAGGTGGCGACGTCGGTGAGGCTGACGGGGGTCATCGCATCCACACCGGTGTGACGGGCAGCCCATGACGGTGCCGATATTCGGCGATCGCCTTGAGGTTGTTCAGCTCCAACAGATGGCCGGCACCGAACATGTCCCAGAAATCGCCGACCCAGACCGGGCGTTGCGGTGGGGCCGTCTCCGGATAGGGGTTGTCGTCGTAGAACGGATGGTGGCAGTTCGTCCACAGCACGACGGAGCCGGGCCGGTCGAACACCGCCTGCGCGTCGAGGACCCGCATCAGGTAGATCATCCACAGGTGCTTGCCCTGATCCCACGCGCAGTGGTAATCGACGGTGCGGGCTTCGGGGTTGGCGACCGTGCAGGTGTAGATCTTGGTCTCAGCGCCCGAGCCGGCACCGAGCCGGTCGTAGGCCAGCCACAGTCCGGGCTCGTCGGTGGTGCTGAAGCCGCGCAGGCTGTAGGTCCACTCCTCCAGGCTGCGGGTGTCGGCCAGGTACTCGAACAGGTCGTCCGGCGGACAGTCGATGTAGCTGTTGACCGTGCAGAATTCGCCGAACACCTGGTCGTGCGGGTAGACCGACCGCATCATCTCCATGATGATCGGGGTGGCCTGCTCTCGTGGCGATGTCTCGATGCGGACGACGCCTTCGATCGGTTCGGCGATGTCGTCAAGCGCGGGCAGCGACATGTCGGTCCTCCTTCAGAACATCGGGTGTGCCGGCTAGAAACGGCGCGAACGGTGGGATCTCGTCGGCCGAGCATTCGACGCTGAGCACCGACGGGCCGTCGGCGTTCAGCGCGTCCTGTAACGCCCGTGGTAGCGCGCTGATCTCGGTGACGTCGGTGGACGGCAGACCGGGAAACATCGCGGCCAGACCGGCCCCCAGCGCGCTGGGCCGAAATCGGTTGTAGCTGTAGAGGTCGTCGTAGAACAGCTGTTCGCGGGTGACACACATCGCGTGCGCGTTGTTGTTGAACAGCACGAAGGTGATCGGCAGCCGGTACTGCAGCGCGGTGTGCACCTCCATGCCGTGCATGAAGAACGCCCCATCACCGGCCAGCACCAGAGTGCGTCGGGCCCTGCCGAACGCCATGCCGATCCCGGCTCCGAAGCTGTATCCCATCCCCCCCATGCCCAGCGCGACGACGAATCGTCCGTCGCGGCGTACCGGAAGGTGATGCAGCGCCGACGCACCGGTGTTGCCGGCATCGACGACGATGTCGACGCCGGCCGGGACCAGCGCGTCCAGCACCGCCATCGCGTCGCGATAGCGCACCCCCGGCCCGTGATGGCGTGGTGGCCGAAGTTCGGCCCGCGACAGGAGGTCAGCGGCCCGCAGGCCGGACGTCCAACCACGCATCGCACCCACCAGCATGGTGAGCGATGCGCGCAGATCCGCAGAATGCACATGGGTGCAGGGCAGATACGGCGGTGCCGAACCGATCGAGAGCGTTGGAACGGTCGCCAGCGCTTCGTCGATGCCGCAGCGCGCGGTGACCGGCAGCCGGGTACCCACCACCAGGCACACCGCGCTGGCGGCCACCGCCTCGGCCACCCCGGGATGCCCCACGACGCCGGTGACACCCAGCGCCGACGACGAGCGGAAGCCCCGCGAGCCGCTGACATCCTTGGCGTCGGGCACACAGACCACTTGCGCCCGCAGCAGTCCCCGCAGCGCCTCGAGTTCGGCGCGGGCATCGTCACGGGCGACCTGCTCACCGGCGATGATGGTGACCGACCCCTGCGCATGCCGCAGGGCACGCACGATCGGATGCGGGTCACCGACGCGAGCCGCGGGCCGTGTACAGCCTCCGTGACCGTTGACGGCCACATTGGCCTGCTGAACATCCTTGGGCAACAACAGTACTGCCGGCCCGCCGCCCTGCGCTGCGGCGATAGCGGACGACAGGGCGCCGGCGATCTCGCCGGGAGCATGTACCCGCCGGCAGAACACCGAGACGGTGGCGAACAGCTGCTCGGCGTTCAGCGAACCGTTGCAGCCACTGATGTCCTGAAAGCTGCCCCTGCCATCCATCGCCGCCGGGGGCTGACCGACCAACGCCAACACCGGCACCCGACTGGCCAGCGATTCCCCCAGCCCCGGAACAAGGTTCAACGCTCCCCCGCCCGAGGTCGCGGCGACCACCCCCAGGCCCGCGCCGCTGCGGCTGTATCCGTCTGCCATCGTCGCCGCGGAGAACTCGTGCTTGGCCAGTATCGCGGTGAGCCCGGATTGGAAATGCGCGGCATCGTAGAGGTCTTCGATATTCGCCCCGTCGACGCCGAAGATGTGGCCGATGCCGATTCCCGCGAGGTACTCGACGATGTGATCGACCACCCGGTGTTGCCTGGACATCCGCTCACCTAACTGAAGATGATGATGCCGGTAACACGACCTGCGCGGGACTTCAGTTCATCGGTCGCTACAGCGAGCGCTGCAGCAGCACCTGCCCATTGTCGGCGGAAACCACTTGCACTGCGGCGATTTGATCAATGGGCGTCGAGATGCTGCCGGTCGGCATCGCGGTGTGGCCCGGTTCGGCCACCCAGGTGGCCAGCCGGGTGCTGGCGCCGTCGCGACCGACCACCACCATCGCCAGCCGGTCGTGCGGGGCGTTCAGCGGGGCCAGGCAGACACACTGCAGGTCGATCAGCGTCCCCCAGCGTTGGTTGCTGACCGCGATCGTCGAGGTCAGCGCGGTCGTCCCGACCTGTGCCATCGGCAGCGCCGACATGCTGGTCTGCGGTGCCGGTGCCGTGCCGGAATGAGCTGACACACCGACGAATACACCGATCGCGAGCACAACGGCGGCCGCGGCCGAACCTGTCCAGGCCATCAGGCGGGCACGGCGTCGCCGCCGTCCAACCGTGGTCAACAGCGAGGTCAGGACCTCGGGGCGTAGCTGGGGCAGCTCGGGCGCCTCGGTGTCGGGGGCGATCGCGGCCACCTGATCGCGGTCGAGCTTCGACAGCAAGGCCGGCATGCCGCTCAGCTCGCCGACAGACTCCCGACAGGAGGCGCAGCCGCGCAGGTGCGTCTCGAATTCCCGGCGATCGGCAGCCGACAGCGCGCCCAGCACGTAGGCCGCGTCCCACATCGCGTAGTCGTGGTTTTCGTAGCCGGACGGTTCACCGCCTGTCGGCCAGTGCGCTGTCATGGTGTAACTCCCATTTCCTGCAGTGTAAGTCGCAATGCGCGGATGGCGTAGTGCAGCCGCGACTTCACGGTGCCTTCGGCGATGTCCAGGTCGGCGGCGATCTGCGCGGTGGTCCATCCCTTGTAATACGACCGGTGAATCACCGCGCGATGCTCGGCCGACAGCTGCACCATCGCATCGGCGATCAGCATCCGATCCAGTGCCGCACTGACGTCATCGGCACCGGCCTGCTCAGGGGCCCGGTCCAGCGAGCAGACTTCCCGGCGCGCCCGGGCACTGCGGCTCTCATCGATGATCATGTTGCGGGCGACGGCGAACAGCCACGCGCGTGCCGATCGCTGGGCGTCGTCGACGACCTCCGGGTGCTGCCAGGCGCGGAACAGGGTCTCCTGGACAACGTCCTCGGCGCGGTTCCGGTCGCTGGTCAGCCGCAAGGCATACCGCCACAGCGCCGCCGCGTGCTCGTCGTAGAGACTCTTCATCAAGGCGGCTTCGGGCGCCGGCCCGCTGGCAACACCTGGCACTCGATCACCTCCTGACCTCTTCTGATTAGACGTGTCAGGGTGCTCGCCGGTTCACCGCTCAGGGGGACTGTGCGGCGGCGGCCTCCAGCAACGCGCGGATGGTGGTGTGGATCTGCCGGACAGCGTCCTCGATGGTGTTGTTCATCGGCTGCAGCAGATGGCTGAAGGTCAACCGGACGTCGACTTCGACGATTGAGTCCAACCGCCGGTCGATCGGGTCCGGAAGGTCGTAGAACTCGCGGGCCGCCGCGGCGATCGCGTCCATCGCCCCGCCCCAGATCGGTCTGGGACCCACCGTCAGCAGCGGAGTCAGCCCGGCCTCGCCGTGGCGGGCGCGAGACAGGGTCGCTTTGACCAGCGTGTCGTCGGCGCCGGCGCTCAGGGTGAAGGCTGCGCCCGCCGCCAGTCCGGCAGCGACATCATCGGGATGGGTCCGCATCGCCGAAATGACACCGGTGATGAAGCGGTTGGTCTCCCGTTCCACCAGGGCTTCACCCAGCGCCTGCTTGGCACCGAACTCCTTGTACAGCGCTTGGCGGCTGATGCCCACCGAGGCCGCGATCTGCGACATGTTCACCGCGCGCCAGCCCTCCGCGCAGACAAGCGCGTGCGCCGCGTCGAGGACTCGGTCGCGCAGGAGTTGGCGGACTTCGGCCTGGAAGCTCAGCGCACCAGACATGCCTCAGAGCATATACGACAAATAGGGCAATAATGTCACCGTTGACACAGATAGCCGCACAGTGTCTATGATCGCTACAGACTGACGCAGAATGTATGCAGGAGTCGGCGGGGAGCGAGAACGACGATGGCGCCGCCAGGCAGCGGTTTTACTGCGACCGGGGATGCGTTGTTCGGGGCAGCGTCGCCGGCCGGGAACGATTTCGCTGGAAACTGGAGTCAGGGTGCGGTGAGGCGTCCACGGACAGAGTTGGCACGGCGGGCCCAGCGGCAGGGCGTGATCAACGGCGAGTCGGACGCGGTCAGGGATGCGGTGGCCCAGTTATCCGATCGGCAACGCGCCATGATCTACCGGTCGCATTACCTCGGGCGGACGACGGCCGAGATCGCCGCCGAACTCAAAACCGATGACGACGCCGTCAAGGATGAACTACATCGTGCGTTGCACCTGCTGCGGATGAACGTTCCCGGCTGCTGAACGCAAGCCGGTGCGAACCGGTCAGCCGGCCGTGAGGATCCGCGGCCCGTCCTCGGTCACGGCCACGGTGTGCTCCCAGTGCGCGGCACGCGACCCATCGATGGTGACGACCGTCCATTCGTCGTCGAGCACAGCGGTCTTGGTGGTGCCCAGGGTCAGCATCGGTTCGATGGCCAACACCGACCCGGGTGCCAGCAGCGGGCCACGACCGGGACTTCCTTCGTTGGCCAGGAACGGGTCCATGTGCATCTGCCGGCCGATGCCGTGACCGCCGTACCCGGCGACGATGCCGAACTTGCGGCCATAGGTGGTCTCGGCGGCGCGGGTGCCGCATTCGATGGCGTGCGACACGTCGGTCAGCCGGTTGCCGGGCAGCATCGCCGCGATACCGGCCTCCATCGACTGCCGGGTCGCCGCGGACAGCGCCTCATCGGCCACCGCCAGCTCCCCCACCCCGAAGGTGAATGCCGAGTCGCCGTGCCACCCGTCCAGGATCGCGCCGCAGTCGATGGACACCAGGTCCCCGGGAGCCAGCAGCTCGGTCGCCGACGGGATGCCGTGCACCACCCGGTCGTTGACCGAGCTGCAGATCGACGCCGGGAATCCGTGATAGCCCAGAAACGACGGCGTCGCACCGGCATCGCGGATCACCGCTTCGGCGACCTCATCCAGCCGCAGGGTGGACACCCCGGGGAGGGCGGCCTGCGCGACGGCCCGCAACGCGGCGGCGACCACCGCGCCCGCGGCCGCCATGGCGTCGAGTTCTCCGGCGCTGCGCTGGGCGACGACCTTCTTGCTGCGCAGCCGCGGCAGCGCCATGACTACTTGCCCAGGGCGTGCAGTGCGCGCGCAAACACCTCGTCGAGCGAGCCCAGCGCGTCGACAACCTTCAGCTCGTGCTCGTCTTGGTAGTAGTCCAGCAACGGCGTGGTCTCTTCGCGGTAGACGATCATCCGGTTGTGGATGACCTCGGCGGTGTCGTCGGCGCGGCCACGCTCGGAGAGCCGCTTGAGCAGTTCGCTCTCGGTGACCCGGAACTCCAGCACCGCATCCAGTTTCGTCTGGCGACGCTCCAGCATGGTGTGCAGTGCCTCGGCCTGCTCCACCGAACGCGGGTAGCCGTCCAAGATAAAACCGTTGGCGGCGTCGGGTTGATCGAGTCGGTCGTCGACCAATGCGTTGGTCAGATCGGGCGGCACCAGGTCGCCGGCGTCCAGGTACTGCTTGGCCTGGCGGCCCAGCTCGGTGCCCTCGGCGATGTTGTGCCGGAACAGATCGCCGGTGGAGATCTGCGGGACCCCCAGCTTCTCGGCCAGCTTGACGGCTTGCGTGCCCTTGCCCGCCCCGGGCGGTCCCAGCAGTACGACTCTCACTTGAGGAACCCTTCGTAGTTGCGCTGCATGAGCTGGCTCTCGATCTGTTTGACGGTGTCCAATCCGACGCCGATCATGATCAGCACCGCAGTCCCGCCGAAGGGCAGGTTCTGCACCTGCCCGGTGTTGCCGATCTGCAGGAACAGGTTGGGGAGCACCGAGATAACACCCAGGTAGATCGAACCCGGCAGGGTGATCCGGCTCAGCACGAAGCGCAGGTAGTCCGCGGTCGGCTTACCCGGCCGGATACCGGGGATGAAGCCACCGAACTTCTTCATCTCGTCGGCGCGCTCGTCGGGGTTGAACGTGATCGACACGTAGAAGTAGGTGAAGAAGATGATCAGCCCGAAGTAGATGCCGATGTAGACGGGGCTGCTCGGGTCGGACAGGTAGCTGGACACGAACTTGTCCCACCACCCGTTGCCCATGCCGCCGCGGCCACTCTTGATCAGCTGGGTGACCAGCTGCGGGATGTAGATCAGCGACGACGCGAAGATCACCGGGATAACGCCGGCCTGGTTGACCTTCAGCGGCAGGTACGTCGAGGTGCCGCCGTACATGCGTCGGCCCACCATGCGCTTGGCGTACTGCACCGGGATACGACGCTGCCCCTGCTCGACGAACACCACGCCGACGATGATGATCAGCGCCGCCACGCACACCGCGGTGAAGATCAGTCCGCCACGGCTCTCCCAGATGGATTTGCCCTCGGCGGGGATCCGGGCGGCGATGCCGACGAAGATCAGCAGCGACATACCGTTGCCGATGCCGCGCTCGGTGATGAGCTCACCCATCCACATCACCAGGACTGCGCCCGACGTCATCACCAGCACGATGACGATCAGGGTGAAGATGCTCTGGTCGGAGATGATGTCCAGGCTGCAGGTCTGGAACAGCCCGCGGTTGGCGGCCAGCGCCACGATGCTGGTGGCCTGCAGGACCGCCAGCGCCACCGTCAGGTAGCGGGTGTACTGGGTCATCTTGTTCTGGCCGGATTGGCCTTCTTTACGCAGCTCCTCGAACCGCGGGATGACCACGGTGAGCAGCTGCACGATGATGCTGGCGGTGATGTAGGGCATTACGCCGATCGCGAACACCGACAACTGCAGCAGCGCGCCACCGGAGAACAGGTTGATCAGCGAATAGACCTGCGCGGCGTCGCCGCCGGTGACCTGCGCGATGCACTGTTGCACGTTGGGGTAGTCCACGCCCGGGGACGGGACCGACGCACCGAGCCGGTACAGCACGATGATGCCCAGCGTGAACAGGATCTTCCGTCTCAGGTCGACTGTCCGCAGTGACGAGATGAAAGCCGAGAGCACTCTTTCCTCCTGCGCAGCCGAGCTCTGGTCGCGGCGTGCCAATGGGCTGGTCGGGCCAGCGTCGGTTGGTCCTGCATGTACGCGCCGACCCGCAGGTAAGTGGAATGCGACCCCACCAAATCCAGCACGCGTCGAGCAGTCTACGAGAGTAACAGCTGGGCGCGGCAGCCCTTCACTCCCCGGCACCGCTGGTTCAGCCGCCGTTCAGCTGGCGAGCGTACAGTCCAGGAATCTGGTTATATTGGCTAAATAATTATTGGAGAAGGGATTTTCCGACGATGCCGCGCACACACAACGACACCTGGGACCTCGCCTCGAGCGTCGGCAGCACCGCGACCATGGTCGCCGCCGCCCGCGCCATCGCGGGCCGTGCCCCTAATCCGCTGATCAACGACGAATTCGCCGAGCCGCTGGTGCGGGCCGTCGGGGTGGACGTATTCACCAGGTTGGCGAGCGGCGAGCTGTCACCGACCGATATCAGCGCCGCCGGCACCCGGCCCGGGATGCAGCGAATGAGCGACAACATGGCGGTGCGCACCAAGTTCTTCGACGAGTTCTTCCTCGACGCGTGTACTGAGGCCGGCGTCCGGCAGGTTGTCATCCTGGCCTCCGGGCTGGACTCCCGCGCCTACCGGCTGGCGTGGCCCGCCGGCACCACGGTCTACGAGATCGACCAGCCCGACGTCATCGAGTTCAAGACCCGCGCCCTGGCCGACCTGGGGGCCACGCCGACTGCCGAGCGCCGTACGGTCGCCATCGATTTGCGCGAGGACTGGCCGGCCGCGCTGCGTGCGGCGGGCTTCGACCCGGGTCAGGCCACCGCCTGGAGCGCGGAGGGTCTGCTGGGTTACCTCCCGCCGGACGCGCAGGACCGCCTGCTGGACACCGTGACGGCGCTGTCCGCACCGGGCAGTCGCATCGCCACCGAGAGCACGCCGAACCACGACCCCGCCGAGCGTGATGAGCGGGAGGCCAAGGTGCGCGAGCGCATGCAGACCGTCACCGAGCAGTGGCGTGACCACGGCCTGGACCTGGATCTGACCGAATTGATCTACTTCGGCGACCGCAACGAGGCCGCGGCCTACCTCGCCGACCACGGCTGGCAGATGAGCGGCAGCAGCATCAAGGAACTCTTCGACGCGAACGGGCTCGAACCGATCGACGACGATGACACCGGATTCACCGAACTGATGTATGTCAGCGGGATCTTGGGAGGCGACCGGTCATGACCCGTTCTGCAGGTGACAGCTGGGACCTGGCGTCCAGTGTGGGAGCCACGGCGACCATGGTCGCCACGGCCCGGGCGATGGCCGGCCGGGAGGCCGACGCGCTGATCAACGACCCGTACGCTGCGCCGCTGGTGCACGCGGTCGGCATCGAGGTGTTCTCCAAGTTCCTCGACGGCGAGTTCGAGCTCCCGGGCGGTGACGGCAACCAGGGTCCGCGGGTGATGACCGAGGTGATGGCGGTACGCACCAAGTTCTTCGACGACTTCTTCCTGAACGCGGCCGATGCCGGAATCCGGCAGGCGGTGATCCTGGCCTCCGGGCTGGACTCCCGCGCCTACCGGCTGGCGTGGCCGGCTGGCACCGTGGTCTACGAAATCGACCAGCCCCAGGTGATCGAGTTCAAGACCACCACCATGGCCGAGATCGGCGCCTCCCCCACCGCTGATCTGCGGACGGTGGGTGTGGACCTGCGGGACGACTGGCCGGCGGCGCTGCGGGACACCGGCTTCGATTCCAGCCAGCCGACCGCGTGGAGCGCCGAGGGCCTGCTGGCCTACCTGCCGCCAGACGCGCAGGACCGGCTGTTCGACAACATCACCACCCTCAGCGCCCCCGGTAGCCAACTCGCCACCGAATACCACCCCGACGGCGGCGCGGCGATGACCCAACGCAGCCAGGCGATCGGCAACCAGTGGCGGCAGTACGGGTTCGACGTCAACTTGTCCGACCTGTTCTATGTCGGCGAGCGCAACCCGGCCGGTGAGTACTTGCGCGGTCAGGGCTGGGAGGTCGCCGAGCGCACCCGCGCAGCGGTGTTCGCCGGGTACGGCCGCGAGTATCCCGACAGCGACCTGCTCGCGGCGATGCGCAATTCGATGTCCATCATCGCCACCCTCACCTAGGAGCAACCGATGACACGTGCCGATGACGACACCTGGGACCTGGCCTCCAGCGTCGGCGCCACCGCCACCATGGTGGCCGCCGGACGCGCGATGGCGACCAAGGATTCCCACCGGCTGATCGACGACCCGTACGCCGAGCCGCTGGTGCGCGCGGTGGGCGTCGAGTTCTTCGTCAAGATGATCGACGGTGACCTGGATCTGTCGATGATCCCGGACGCCTCGCCGGCCCGGATCCAGGCCATGATCGACGGAATGGCGGTGCGCACCAAGTACTTCGATGACTACTTCCGCGACGCCGCGGCCGCCGGAGTGCGCCAGGCGGTGATCTTGGCGTCGGGGCTCGACGCCCGCGCCTATCGGCTGTCGTGGCCGGCGGGAACGGTGGTCTACGAGGTGGATCAGCCGCAGGTGATCGACTTCAAAACCGCGACCCTGGCCGATCTGGGAGCCCAACCCGTCGCCACCCGGCGAACCGTCGGCATCGACCTGCGCGGCGACTGGCCCGCCGCGCTGGCCGCGGCCGGGCTGGATACCTCCGCGCCGATCGCCTGGCTGGCCGAAGGCCTGCTGATCTACCTGCCACCGGAAGCGCAGGACCGGCTGTTCGACAACATCACCGCGCTGAGCGCACCGGGCAGCACGATCGCCACCGAATTCGTCCCGGGCATCATCGATTTCGACGCCGAGCAGTCCCGCGAAGCATCGCGTGTGTTACGCGACCAGGGCGTGGATATCGACATGGGATCACTGGTGTACGGCGGCGAGCGCAATCACGTGGTGGACTACCTGAGCGGCCACGGCTGGGAGGTCAGCGGTTTATCGCGGGGCGAGCTGTTCGTGCGCAACGGCCTGGAGATCCCGGAGTCCGGCGACGACGATCCGCTCGGCGAAATCATTTACATTTCCGGGACGTTGACTCTGCGCTGAGGGCGCGGGTTACTCGAACTTTTGCGCCGTGGCTGCAGAGTCAACGCTCAGCTCGAGGAAGCGGCCGTAGCGGTCCTGCATCGCCGCGGCCCAGACCGGGTCCGGGTCGATGATCTGTTGGGTGCCGGCCCAGCGGGATGCATCGGGTACCGACGTCTCCAACCCCACCGCCATTCGCGCCAGGAACGCCGCCCCCAGCGCCGCGCCTTCGGCGACCCTGGCAACATGCACCGGCAGCCCGGTGGCATCGGCCATCGCCTGCATCCACGGCTGCACGTGGGTGCCGCCGCCGGTTGCGACGACGCGCGAGACCGGGGTGCCGCTGAGCTCAATAAGCTGGCGCACCACGAAACCCGACGCCTCGTAGGCCGCACGCCGCAACGCCGCGGCATCGTGGGTGAGGTTGACCCCGGCGAGCATGCCGCGGCGGTCCGGATCGTGGTACGGGGTGCGTTCGCCGCGCAGGTACGGCGCCCACAGCGGTAACCGACCCGGATCGATGGCGCTCGGATCTCCTGGCCCCAGAACACGATCCACCCACCCGAGGAATAGTCCACCGGCATTGCTGGCGCCGCCGATCCGGCTTTTTCCGGGGACGGTGTGCGGAATCGTCCACAGTCCGGGCGCTTGCGGCGTCCCGGGTGCGGTCACCCACACGATCAACGTCGTCCCGCACTGCACCAAGACGTCGCCGTCGGTGTCGGCGCCGGCCACCAGCTGCTCGCACAAGGCGTCGATGGCCCCGACGCCCAGCACCGTCGTGGAGTCCGCTACCTGCCCGACGGCGGCTCCGGGGCTGTCCACCCGCGGCAGCTGCGCGGGCGCGACGCCGTATTCGGCACAGGCGCTGTCATTCCAGCCGGTTCCGTCGAACAGCGGCAACGACGTGTAGGCGGTGGCGAAGTCGACGACCGCTTCCCCGGCCAGCGCGTGGTTGGCGACCGCCGACGCCGGCCAATAGCCGGCGGCGTGCGGGGCCGCGGACGCGGCCCAGCGGACGAACTCGGCCGCCTCACCGCTGGGCGGCAACCCGGCCACCGGCTCGCCGGCCGATACCACCCGGCCGCGGCCGTCCCCGTACAGCAGGCCGGGGGTCAGCGCGCTCCCGGACACGTCCACGGCAGCCAACGACGGCACCATCGCCGACACCGCCGCCGCGGCCGCATCCGGCCGGCCCAGCTGCTGTATCGCCGTCAGCGGCCCGCGCCGCCAAGCCTCGTCGGCGTCGTGTTCCAACAGGTCGGCGGCCGGCACCCGAAGCTGATGCGGAATCCGGCTGCGCGCGACGACCCGACCGTGCTCGTCGGCGGCCACCGCCTTGACCGCGGTGGTGCCGATATCGATGCCGACGGTGACCGGTTCTGCCACGGCGTCACCGTACGCCAGAGCCCTGCCAGGCCGTCCGCCGCAGCAGCCGCAGGCCGTTGAGTCCGACGATGATGGTGGAGCCTTCGTGTCCGGCGACGCCCAGCGGCAACGGCAGCGTTGCCACGAGATCCCAGATCACCAGGCTGGTGATGAACGTGGCGGCGATGATCAGGTTGGCGGTCACCACTCGGCGTGCTCGGCGGGACAGCGCGATGACGGCCGGGATGCCGGTCAGGTCATCGCGGACCACCACCGCGTCAGCGGTTTGCAGGGTCAGGTCGGATCCGGCGCCGCCCATGGCGATGCCGACGTGGGCGGCGGCCAGCGCGGGCGCATCGTTGATGCCGTCGCCGACGACCGTGACGAAGAGGCCGTCGGCTTGCAGTTGCCGGACCGCGGCAACCTTGTCGTCGGGCAGCAGCCCGGCCCGCACGTCGGTGATTCCGACCTGCGCCGCCAACCTCTCCGCGGTGACCTGGTTGTCACCGGTCACCAACATCGGCGGGGTGCCGGTGAGCCGGCGCGCGGCCTCGACCGCGACGGCGGCTTCCGGCCGCAATTGATCAGCAAGGCCGAGCACACCCACGGGCTGGCCGCCGCGAGTCACGATCACGGCGGTGCAGCCGCGGTACTGCATGGCATCGACCGCGGCGGCTGCGGCAGCATCGCGGTCAGCGGAGTCGAGGACCGGCAACACGGCGGCCGGCGATGCGACCCCGATGTGTTGCCCCTCAATGCGGGCAGTCACTCCATGGCCGGGCCGGGCATTGAATTCCTGCACGTCGGGCAGCTCGTGGCCGCGGCCGCGGGCGGCGGACACAATGGCCGCCGCCAACGGATGCTCGCTGGGATGTTCTGCCGCCGCCGCATACCTCAGCAGCGCATCCTCACTGATATCAGCTGCAAGACATCGGATTTCCACCAATTCGGGGGTGCCCCGGGTCAAGGTGCCGGTCTTGTCGAACGCAATCGCCGTGGTGGCACCGAGCTGCTCCATGACGACCGCCGACTTGACGAGCACGCCGTGGCGTCCCGCGTTGGCGATCGCGGCAAGCAGCGGCGGCATGGTGGCCAGCACCACCGCACAGGGCGACGCGACGATCATGAACGTCATCGCGCGAAGCAGCGCCCGCTGCAACGCCTCTCCGGCCAGCAGCGGGATCGCGAACACGGCGAGCGTGACACCGACCATGGCGATCGAGTAGCGCTGCTCGACCGTCTCGATGAACAACTGGGTGCGAGCCTTGGTTCGACTGGCCTGCTGCACCAGGGTGGCGATTCGAGCGACGACAGATTCCTCGGTGCGGCGGTCCACCCGGATGCGCAGCGTCCCGGTTCCGTTGAGGGTTCCGGCGAACACCTCGTCTCCGGCGGTCTTTTCCGACGGCAGCGATTCACCGGTGATGGTGGCCTGATCCACTTCGCTGCCGCCGGCGACGACGGTGGCGTCGGCGGCGATCCGCTCGCCGGGGCGAACCAGCAACACGTCCCCGACAGCGAGGTCGGCGACCTTGACGGACTCCTCGATTCCTTGTTCGGTCACCCTGACGGCGGTGTCCGGGGCCAAGTCCAGTAGGCCCCGCACGGAATCCTCGGTCCGGGCAGTGGCGAGCGCCTCGAGCGCACCCGAGGTGGCGAAGATGACGATCAACAGCGCACCGTCGGCGACCTGCCCGATACCGGCGGCCCCGATCGCCGCGGCAACCATCAGCAGGTCCACGTCGAGGGCCTTGTCCCGCAACGCCTGCAGCCCGGCCAATCCGGGCTCCCATCCGCCGGAGGCCATACAGACCAGATACAGCCCCCACCAGAGCGTCGGCGGCCCATCAGCCAACTGGACGGCCACACCGGCCAGAAACAGCGTCAAAGCCAGTACCGCCCAGCGCATCTCCGGAAGCGCGAAGATCCGGGTGCGGCGCACTCGCACGCGAGGCGCTGAGGCCGCCGGCGCCGGCGCCAGTGTTGCCACGATGACTCACTTTCGGATCCGCGAACCTAGCCCGAATATATGAACATGTCTTCATATCTGACGTCAAGCGCATCGGTGGGCTAAACTCCCCAGCCATGGGGCATGGAGTCCAGGGCCGCCATCGGCCCGTAGCGAGACTCGATATGTCCGCGGCCACGCATGTGGCAACGACGCTGCAGGCGCTGGCAACGCCGAGTCGGCTGCTGATCCTCACCGAGCTGCGACACGGACCGCGACCAGTGACCGAGCTGGCCGAAGCAGTCGGCATGGAACAGTCGGCGGTGTCGCATCAGCTACGACTGCTGCGCAATCTCGGCCTGGTTGTCGGCACCCGAACGGGCCGCAGCATCGTCTACACCCTCTACGACAACCACGTCGCCCAACTCCTCGACGAGGCCATCTACCACAGCGAACACCTACGCCTCGGGTTGGCCGACCGACCCGAGAGCGCAGGCTGAACGCCCGACCCGCGCGTGACCCCAGCGCGGACAACCTGCACCGATACTTGCATATATTGTGATTCATGCATATATTTTGAGGACCGCTCACGCCCACTCACCGCCGACGACAGGAAGGAGCGAAAGTGGCTACCACCGCGATCGCGCTCTATGTCATTTTCGCGGCCCTCGGTTTTGGATGGCGCAGCTGGTCGCAGTACCGGCGGTTCGGAACCACCGGATTTCGCGGGATCGGCGGGCGCCCCGGCTCGCTGGAATGGTTGGCCGGTGTCGGATTCGTCGTCGCGATGATCGCCGGCGGTGCTGCCCCGGTGCTGCAACGCACCGGCGCACTGTCCCCGGTTCAGATGCTGGACCTGCCATGGCTGCACGCGACCGGAACGGTCCTCGCCGTCGCCGGCATCGCCGCAACGCTCTACAGCCAGCGCGACATGGGTGAGTCCTGGCGCATCGGCGTCGACTCCAGCGAGACCACGACCTTGGTGCGCGACGGCGTGTTCGCATGGGTACGTAACCCCATCTTCACCGCCATGCTGTCCTTCGCCGCCGGCATCGCGCTGATGACACCCAATCCGCTTGCCCTCACCGCATTCGGAGTCCTGCTGGGCACGATCGAGCTACATGTTCGCGTCGTCGAAGAGCCATACCTGGTCCGCACGCACGGCGACGCCTACCACCACTACCGAAGCACCGTGGGACGTTTCGTGCCCGGTATCGGCCTGCGACTCTGACGCCGGCGGCCCCTCAACCCTCCAGCAGGCGTCGTTTCTGTTGGTCGAATTCTTCCCACGTCAAGATGCCCGAGTCACGCAGTTCGGCCAGGCCGCGAAGCGCTGCGACGAGTTCGACACCCGTGACGGCGTGGCTCGACGAATCGGATTCCGGCGCCGGTTCCGGTGCCGGGCGCTCACGCGGGATGATGCCGGTCCATTCCTTGAATCCCCGACCGGTCGCGCCTGACATCGCCCGCCCGGCCATAGCCGCCACGGCCATCTCGGCGTAGGGAACCTCCGACGCGCCGGCCGCCGCGACCGCCGGAACTGCGGCGGCGCTGGATTGCGCTGACAGCAGGGCAATCTCGCCGATCGCCGGTGGCGCGGCCGCGGTCCAGGCGGCCGGCACCGACAGTGAACCCATGGAGGCCGCCTCGCCCATGCTCCCCCATGCCGCTCCGGCGGTACCGAGGCCGCCCAGGCCGCCCATCTGCCCCAAACCGCCGAGCAACCCGGCGCTCGCCGCGGGCGAGAAATCGCCGATCAGGCCCAGACCTCCCAGCGCCCCCAACCCGGCCTGGGGTGCCATCTCGATGCCCAGGCCGCCGAACTCGATGCCCAAACCCGCGAACTCGGTGCCCAGACCGGGCGCCTCCATCCCCGCGAGTCCGACCGTGTCGATTCCCAGCCCGACCTCGTCCAGTGCCAGACCCGTTGCGCCGGCATTGGTTTCCCCGGCTGTAAACGCTCCATTACCTGCGGCGGTTGCGGTGCCGGCCATCGCCGGGTTCGGAAGCCCGGAGGGCGACGGCTGCGAAAGTCCCTGCAGTGCCTGGGTCAGGCTGGAGCTCAGCTGGGACATCGTCGACTGTGCCCGGGTACCCGCAGCGGTGCCGGTGGCTCGGGTCGTCGCCGCGTTCTGGTTATCCGGCCCCGCCGGATTGGTGTTCTGGGCGGGCGCGGTGAACGGTGTCAACGTTGTGGCCGCCGCCGAACTACCGGCATAGCCGTACATTGCGGCCGCGTCTTGGGCCCACATCTCGACATAGTGGGCTTCGGTAGCAGCAATAGCGGCCGTGTTCTGACCCAGGAAGTTGGTGGCGACGAGGGCGGCAAGGTGCGTCCGGTTGGCGGCGATCAGCGGTGGCGGAACGGTGGCCGAAAATGCGGTCTCATACGCTGCCGCAGCCGCTTTGGCCTGCGCAGCGGCTTGTTCGGCTTGCGCGGCAGTGGTGTTCATCCAGGCTACGTACGGCGCAGCGGCTGCGCCCATCGCCGTCGATGACGGGCCCTGCCACTGGCCGGCCAGACCCGAAACCACTGACTGATACCCCCGGGCCGCCGAGCCGAGATCCGCAGCAAGCGCATCCCAGGCCGCGGCGGCAGCCAGCATCGGCTCTGATCCGGGGCCGCTATACATCCTGATGGAATTGATCTCCGGGGGAAGCAGCGCGAAATCCATAGTGGCCGTCGGCCTCCTTGGCTTGGCGACCGGGCCGTCTCGTCGTGCTCGGCGAGGCTTCGGTCGACATGGTCGGTCGTCCGAAGGTCTCGCTCGCCGGAAGCTCTACACCCCCGGTGGATGACCGGGCGGAAAACCGCCAGCATGTCGACCATCCGCATCCGCCGCCAGGCGGAGGAACTACTCCCCTTCGCGGTGCGACGCTACACCAGAGGGCAAATATTCAGCAACACATCTGTGGCCCTCAGCGATCACCCCATGTACTACGAAACTCCTTGTGTTACATGACCGAATGCGAGTATTCGGCTCACCGATACCTCAGCTTTGGCGAACCGTCTCAACATCAGCGGGCCGCCGGCTTGACCGCCCGGACGATCGCGCCATGCATGTCATCGGCAACCTCGTGCGTGAAAACCACCGACACGTCGACGAATCCGGCCGCCGCAAGCCCGTCAAGATACTCCTGTCGGGACAAGGCGCCGGCGATGCACCCGACGTGCGAACCGCGTTCGGCTCGGTCGGCCGGGCTGAGGTGATCTTCGGCGACGACGTCGGAGATACCGATTCGCCCACCGGGAACCAAGACGCGGAACATCTCGGCCAGCACGGCTGGTTTGTCCGCGGACAGGTTGATCACGCAGTTCGAGATCACCACGTCGACAGCGCCGTCTTCGAGCGGCAGGTCCTCGATGGTGCCTTTGCGGAATTCAACGTTGGCGACGCCGGCCTTGAGCTTGTTGGCTTCGGCCAGCGCGAGCATCTCATCGGTCATATCGACGCCGTAGACGAACCCCTCCGGGCCGACCCGGCGGGCCGAGAGCAGCACGTCGATCCCGCCGCCGGAGCCCAAATCCAGCACGCGTTCTCCCGGATGCAACTCCGCGACCGCGGTCGGGTTGCCGCACCCCAGGCTTGCCGAAACGGCGTCGGCGGGCAGTGCATCGTGCTCATCTGCGCCGTATAGGCCCGCGCCGAAGATGGTGCCGACCTCGACCGAATCGCCGGAGCCACAGCAGCTGGCGGCCGTGAGGACATCGTTGTTGGTCGCCCCGCCACGAAGCGCAGCGGCAGCCGCTCCGTACCGGCTCCGAACCTCGTCCCGCAATTGGTCATCACCCATCCGAATCATCTCCCATAGATAGCTGTCTATGGGACAGGGTTGCACGAAGCATCGACATACGTCAATGCGTAGCGGATACTGCAGGAATGCCGGCGCCGCCAACGCAACCCGACAGCACCCTCCCGGCTGCCGATCTCGCAACGTGCTGCCGCCCGATCACCGCGGCGGTGATGGATCCGGCTGCGGCTGAGCGACTGGCGAGCGTGCTCAAGGCGCTGGCCGAGCCGACCCGGCTCCGCCTGGTCTCGTTGATCGCGGGTTATCCGGACGGCGAAGCCTGCGTCTGCGAACTGACCGCACCGGTCGGGCTGTCGCAGCCCACCGTGTCGCATCACCTGAAGGTCCTCGTCGATGCCGGGCTGCTTGACCGAACTCAACGCGGCAAGTGGGCGTACTACCGTCTGCTGCCCACCGCATTGGATGCACTCGCCGGAGCATTCACTCGCCCGCTCCCCCGGGAGCACCGATAGCTACCGGGCAGCCGGCATTAGTGCGCCGCCTCGGCACCACCGACGCGGTGGTGATCGGGCTGGGGTCGATGGTCGGCGCCGGTATTTTCGCCGCACTGGGGCCGGCGGCCGAAGCCGCCGGTCCGGGCCTGTTGATCGGGCTGGCGATCGCGGCGGTGGTGGCGTACTGCAACGCCACCTCGTCGGCCCGGCTGGCCGCCCGCTATCCCGCTTCCGGCGGCACCTATGTCTACGGGCGAAAGCGGCTGGGTGACTTCTGGGGCTATCTGGCCGGGTGGGGATTCGTGGTGGGCAAGACTGCCTCCTGCGCAGCGATGGCGCTGACCGTCGGGGCCTACGCGCGGCCGGCGCAGGCCCACCCGGTCGCCGCGGCCGTGGTGGTCGCGCTGACCGCGGTGAACTACGCCGGAGTGCAGAAGTCCGCCCGGCTGACGCGGGTGATCGTCGCCGCGGTGCTTGCGGTGCTGGCCGCGGTGGTGGTTGCGGCATGGTGCTCGGGCGCCGCGACATTCGCCCGCATCGAGGTGGCGGGTGCCTCCCCGGCCGGGGTGCTGCAAGCCGCGGGGCTGCTGTTCTTCGCGTTCGCGGGGTATGCGCGGATCGCCACGCTCGGCGAGGAGGTCCGCGATCCCACCCGCACCATTCCACGCGCGATCCCGCTCGCCCTGGGCATCGCCCTGGTCGCCTACGCCGGCGTCGCGGTGACGGCGCTGGCGGTGCTGGGGTCGGATCGGCTCGCCGCCGCGGCGGCCCCGTTGGCGGAGGTTGCGCGGGCGGCCGGGGCGCCGTGGTTGGCCCCCGTCGTGCAAGCGGGGGCTGCCGTGGCCGCACTGGGTTCGCTGTTGGCGCTGCTGCTGGGGGTATCGCGGACGACGCTGGCGATGGCGCGAGACCACCACCTGCCGTCCGGGTTGGCCGCGGTGCACCCCAAATTCCGGGTGCCGCACCGCGCTGAACTGTTGATCGGTGCGGTGGTGACGGTGGTCGCGGCATTCGCCGATCTGCGCGGGGCGATCGGTTTCTCGTCGTTCGCGGTGTTGCTGTACTACGCCATCGCCAACGTCTCTGCCGCCACCCTGCGCCGCGAGGAGAATCGGCCGGCCCGGCCGATCCCGATCGTCGGGCTCATCGGGTGCGTTGTCATGGCCGGTGCCCTGCCGGTGTCCTCGGTGCTATCGGGTACCGCGGTGATCGGCGTCGGCATCGCCGCCTACGGTCTGCGAGCCCATCGCCGCCGCCGTGGGGACGCACCTCGCACCGGCGATCAGCACTAGCGCAGACTCGGACCATGGCCACTCCCCCGCGAGCGCTGGTGACCGCCCCGATGCGGGGCGACGGATTCCACAAACTGCATCAGTTGGCCGATGTGGTCTACGACCCGTGGATCGAGCAGAGTCCGCTGCGCATCTACAGCGCTGAGCAGCTGGCCGAGCGGGTCCGGGCAGTAGGCGCCGAGATCCTGGTGGTGGAAAGCGACGCGGTGGCCGGCCCGGTGTTGGACTGCGGGCTGCGGGCCATCGCGTCGACCCGGGGTGACCCGAACAACGTCGACGTCGCCGCCGCCACCGCCGCGGGCATCCCGGTCCTGTTCACCCCGGGCCGCAACGCCGACGCCGTCGCCGAGATGACCCTGGCGTTGCTGCTGGCGGCCACCCGTCAGTTGTTGGTCGCCGACGCCGACGTGCGGGCCGGCGAAACATTTCGCGACGGCACCATCCCGTATCAGCGATTCCGCGCCTGGGAGATCGCCGGCGCCACGGCCGGGCTGATCGGCCTGGGTGCGGTGGGTCGGGCGCTGCGCTGGCGGCTGACCGGTTTGGGTCTGCGGGTCATCGCCTACGACCCCTACCACGAGGAAGCCCGGCATAGCCTGGACGAGCTGCTCGCCGAGGCCGACATCGTCTCGCTGCACGCCCCGGTCACCCAGGACACCGTCGGGCTGATCGGCACGACCGAGTTCGCCGCCATGCGCGACGGGGTGGTGTTCCTCAACACCGCCCGCGCTCAGCTGCACGACACCGATGCGTTGGTTGCCGCCCTGCAGAGCGGCAAGGTGGCCGCTGCCGGCCTGGACCATTTCGTCGGGGAATGGCTGCCGATCGACCATCCGCTGGCCGGCATGCCCAATGTGGTGCTGACCCCGCACATCGGCGGGGCCACCTGGAACACTGAGGTGCGGCAGGCGCAACTGGTGGCCGACGACCTGGAAGCATTGCTGTCCGGTCGGCGGCCGACCCATATCGTCAACCCGGAGGTGCTAGCACCATGAGGTTCGTGGACAACCCGGAAGCCGCGGTCCTGGCGGCGGCCAAGGACATGCTGCGCCGCGGCCTGGTCGAGGGCACCGCCGGCAACATCTCGGCTCGTCGCGAAGACGGCAACCTGGTCATCACGCCGTCCTCGGTCGACTACGCCGAGATGACCCTGCACGACTTGGTGTTGGTCGACCCGGACGGGACGGTGCTGCATGCCGCCGACGGCCGTTCACCGTCCACCGAGATGCAGCTGCATCTCGCCTGCTTTTCCGCATTCGACGACATCGGCGCCGTCATCCACAGCCACCCGGTCTGGGCCACCATGTTCGCGGTGGCGCATCAACCGATTCCGGCGTGTATCGACGAGTTCGCGATCTACTGCGGCGGCGACATCCGCTGCGCCGAATACGCGGCGTCGGGCACCCCGCAGGTCGGGGTCAACGCGGTGCGCGCGCTGGAAGGTCGGGCGGCGGCGCTGATCGCCAACCACGGCATGGTGGCCGTGGCGCCGAAGCCGGACAAGGCGCTGCATGTCACCGCGCTGGTCGAGCGCACTGCCCAGATCGCTTGGGGAGCACGTGCTTTGGGCGGCCCGGTGCCGGTGCCGGAGGAGGTGAACGCCAACTTCGGCGGCGTCTACACCTATCTCCGCTCCCGTTGACTCTGCGTCCAGGGCGCACGCCACTCGCACTTCTGCGCCGTGCACGCAGAGTCAACCGTGCTGGCTAGGAGTGCCAGTCGCGGATCGCTGCGGCGAATCGTTCGGGCGCATCGGACTGCACGAAGTGACCTGCCCCGTCGATGATTTCGGTGTGATGATCGGTGAACGTGTTCTCCCACCGCCGGCGTTCACCCTCGCCGAATGCGATATCGCCAGTGCCCCACACGATCAGCGTCGGCAGCGACGAGAGACCGTCCAGTTCGGCTTCGACATCGGCGAGGAAATTTCGGCTGCCGGTGATGCGGCCGGCGAAGATCGCCGAGGCCTCCCGACGCTGCGGGCTGGCCAGCGCCTTTTGGTAGTGCGCCATCTCAGCCGAGCTGGGCTTACCGAGTCGGTGGCCGGCCGGAATCATCGCGTTGACGGACAGATTGAACTGTCTGATCAGCAGGCGGCCCAGCGGTCCGCCCATCAGGTGCGACAGGATCTGAACATGGGCAGCGCCGATCGGCCAGGCCCACGTGTTGGCCAGCACCAGTCGATCGAACCTGCCGCGACGCTGCGCCAGGGCGGCCAGGCCGATCGGGCCGCCCCAATCGTGGGCCACCAGCGTGGCGTCGCGCAGCTCGAGCGCATCAACGAATCCGGCGACCACCTGCGCGTGTTCCTCGGGCAGAAACCGGTAGCCCGGTGCCGCAGACGACAACCCGAAACCGGGGTAGTCGACCGCGATGCAGCGGAATTCATCGCTCAACAGCCGGATCACGTCACGGTAGACGAATGACCAGGTCGGGTTGCCGTGCAAGAACAGCAGGGTCGGCCCGGCCCCCTCGTCCACATAGTGCAGGGAGTGTCCATCGATGTCGATGAAGCGGCTTTCGAATGGGAACAGCTCGTCGTCGACCCACACGGGTCGTTCAGCGACAACCATATTTGCCTCCTTCTTCCCGGTACACTTGATATAATCAACCATAATTGAAAACGTCAAGTAGGTGGGAATGAGCAGAGACTACGGCCAGTACTGCGGCCTTGCCCGCGCCCTCGATGTCGTCGGCGACCGGTGGAACCTGCTGATCGTCCGCCAATTGCTCATCGCTCCCGCCCGCTACCGGGAATTGCGCGACGGGCTGCCCGGTGTGGCGACCAACCTGCTCGCCGACCGGTTGCGCGACCTGGAGACCGCCGGGGTTGTCGAACGGCGGTTGGGCCACGGCGGTAACGCCGTCACGTATGCGCTGACCCCGTGGGGTGCGGCGCTGCGCGAGCCGATCGAGGGGCTCATCCGTTGGTCGGGACCGCTGATGACCCGCGGGCCCGAGGGGGATGTTTTCCGCGGCGAATGGCTGGCGCTGGCGCTGCCGGCCCTGTTCGGCGACCGGGTATCGACAGCCGCACCGGTGACGGTGGGTGTCGCTGTCGACGGGGAGCTGATCGCGGTGCGCGCGACGCCGACCGGGGTCGTCGCGGGTCAGCCCGATGGTCAAGCGCTCGACGCGATCATCACCGCGCCGGCGCCGATCATTCTCGGGCTGGCAGCCGGCATGCTCGGTTTGGCTGACGTCGCCGACGCCGTCGGCATCGACGGCGACGAGGCTGCCGTACGCGCAATATTCGGCGGCCTGTCAGCACCGGTGGCCTGACACCTGGTTCAGCTGTGGCGAGCGACTTCCTGCGCCAACTGCATGCGCGACGTCAGCCCCAGCTTGCTGTAGACGTGGGTGAGGTGCGTTTGGACGGTGCGAGGTGACACGAAAAGCCGGGTGCCGATGTCGGTGTTGGACAACCCCTCGCCAACGAGCCGCACAACGTCGCGCTCGGCCGGGGTGAGCGAGCCCCATCCGGTCGCCGACCGCTTGCGCTCCCCGCGACCGCGACACACATAGGAGATCGCCTCCTCGATGCTCAGCGCGGCACCCTCTCCCCAGGCCATGTTGAACTCGCTGTCGTCCAGGCCGTCGCGGAGAACCGCAACCCGCGACTCATGGTCAGGATCTAACGTTTTGAACCGGGCTATGCCGGTCTGTCGCCGCCCTGCGGCGGCCGCACCGAGGAGCCGGGCAGCGTCTCGGGACCTACCCTCTTCTCCCGCAACATACGCGAGACATTCGAGTGCATCTGGGACTGTCACCACGTACCCACGCAAGGCTGCGGCCAAGATCACCGCCTGGCGCGCATCGTGACCGGCACGTCGGGTATCTCCGCATGCGATCGCAACGCGCGCCCGATATACCAGCGCGGCCACCAGCGAAACCCCTTTGCTGACTGCCACCCCATCGTCGGCCCATCGGCCGGCGGTCGCCAGATCCCCACACGCCAACGGCGCCAACGGCGAAGGACCGTAGGAGGACGCTGTGGCCGACGTGAGCGGCGTGCGTTGTAATGCCGCTTCGTATGCGTCGCGCGACGCCGCCGCATCGCCGTCGACGAGTCGGATCAGCCCAGTCGCCGCGTGCACAACCCGATCGATGAATTCACCTAACGGCGCCCGATCCGCCAGAATCGCATCGACCGCAACTTGCGCCCCCTGAACGTCGCCCTGCCATGCCAGTACAAAGGCTTCGTTGATAAGCGCGGTAATGCAATTGAACGGATCGTGCACCGCCATGGCTTCCGCCAATACCGCTCGAATCTCGGCAACGGCGCCTGACAGATCCCCGCGGTGCATACGAGCAACTGCGCGAGCTACTTTGCACTGGCGCGCCGTGGGACCATCACCGATCGATTCGGCTAGTTCTAAGCCCTCACCGGCCGCTGCGTCGATCGCGGCGAGGTCGCCTACCGACATCGCGGCAGTAGCTTGCCAGCTGAGAATCTGGCTCAACCGCCATCGGTCGTCACATTGGCGGGCGAGCCGGCCAGCCTCTTCGAAGTCGGCTGCCGCCCTCTCGACGTCGAAGGCTAATGCGACCCCATGCGCGGCCAACGCTCGGATCACGAGGGCTGGATCAGCTGTTTCTCGCGCCAAGCCCAACGTCTCGTCAACCAGCTGTAGCGCTTCTGCCGAACCCATCCACCCCAGCAACAAGGCTTTGTCGGCAAGCGCCCACAGGCGAGCCGGCTGATCGCTTTGGGGGTCGGCGGCCAGGGCCGCGTCGAGCCAACCGAGGCCCTCACGCAGACGCCACCGAGTGAACCACAGTGGTTGTAGCGAGGCAGCCAGCTCCAACGCGGAACCGGTGTCGACATGTTCCAGACTCCAGGCGAATGCACCTCTGAGGTTATCGATCTCGATCTCTACCTGATCCAGCCGTCGGGCATGGCTCGAATCGGCAGGCGCGTCGAGCGTGGCCGCCATCGTGGTGTAGTAGTCCCGGTGCCGACAGCTGACGCTGTCAGACTCGCCGGACTCGCCAAGCTTTTCCAACGCGTACTGCCGGACAGTCTCCAACAGGCGGTATCTGGTTCGCTCCCTGTTGTTTTCAGCTACCAATAGGGACTTGTCCACAAGCAGGGTGAGTTGATCCAGCAGCTGATAGCGCTCCACGCCCGCGTCGCCGGCGACCGCGTGGGCGGCCTCCAGATCGAAGCCGCCGAGAAAAACGGCAAGTCGGCGAAACAGTACCCGCTCAGCCTCGGTCAGCAGCGCATGTGACCAATCCACGGAAGCATGCAACGTCTGCTGCCTGCGCACCGCTCTGCGGGCACCACCGGTCAACAGCCGAAAGCGATCGTGCAGCCCATCAAGGATTTCGTCAAGGGTCAGCGCCCGCACCCGCGCCGCCGCCAATTCGATCGCCAAGGGCATGCCGTCGAGTCGACGACAAATTTCTGCCACCGTTGCCGCGTTGGTGGACGTGACACCGAAGCCCGGTTGGGCTCGACCAGCCCGGTCGGTGAACAACTCGATCGCCTCGTCCGCCAGCGACAGCGACGGCACTGCAAAGGCGACTTCACCGGCAATCCCGATCGGTTCCCGACTGGTCGTCAATATCCGCAATTCCGGACACGCGGCGAGCAGGGCACCGGCGAGGGAGGCACTCGCATCGAGCAGATGCTCGCAGTTGTCGACGACAATGAGCATGCGTCTGCAATCGATGAACTGAACCAACGTGTCTGCCGTCGAGCGTCCTGGCTGATCGGGTAACCCCAATGCGCGCGCCGCTGCGACGGGCACTACGTCGGCATTCGTGATCGGCGCCAGGTCGATGTACCACACACCGTCGGGCACCCGCGGTGACTGTTGCCGTGCGAGCTCAGCGGCCAGCCTGGTCTTGCCCGCACCACCGGGACCGGTCAACGTCACCAACCGGTGCTCGGCGAGAAGCCGATTGATATCCGCCATCTGCGTGTCGCGTCCGATGAAGCTGGTGAGATGAATCGGAATATTTTTCACAGCACCGGGTTTCGCGACGCGAAGCGGCGGGAAGTCGTTGTTCAGATCAGGGTGGCACAACTGGGCAACACGTTCGGGTCGGGGTAGATCCCGCAGCGGATGCATGCCGCAGTCAGCGAGCCAGGCACCGGGTGTCAGCTGGTCCACTGCTAAATCGCTTGTGACGCCAGAGAGTACGGTCTGGCCACCGTGCCCCAGGTCGCGGAGTCGCGCGGCACGGTTGATGGTCGTCCCGATGTAGTTGCCCTCATCACGCAGCTGGACATCACCGGTGTGGATTCCAATGCGCAGCCGAATCGGCAGCAGCGGAGCCCGCTGCAGGTCCAGGGCACATGCAACCGCATCTCCGGCGTGGGTGAATGCGACCACGAAGCTGTCGCCTTCGCCCTGTTCCACCGGACGCACCCCGTGATGGGCGACCACCACCTCAGCCAGTATGCGATCCAGCGCAGCGACCGCCGCCGTCATCGCCTCCGGCTGGGTCTGCCACAGCCGCGTGGACCCCTCGACGTCTGCCAACAGCAGCGTCACCGTTCCCGTCGGCAAGTCGCTCACGCCCAGCTCACTCCACTTCACCAGCGGCGTGTCCACGTGTCCGCCCATGCTAACCAGCCTGCACCGACCGCACCGACAAAACATCAGCGTCAGCGCGTATAAGCGCCAACCGCAACGCGCACCGGAACGCCATGCTGTATACGTCATATCGCTGAGTGGCGTAGGCTTGACGGGTATGAAGCGACTGCAGATCTACATCGAAGAAGAGGTCGACCAGGCGCTTGGCGTCGAAGCGCGCCGGCAACGCAAGTCCAAGGCAGCACTCATCCGGGAATATGTGGCCGATCGGCTTCGCATGCACGGGCCGGATCCGGTCGATGCTTTCATCGGATCATTTGACGCCGGAGCTGACCTGTCCGCATCCGTGGACGACGTGGTCTACCGGACCCGTCAATGATCTTCGTTGACACCTCCTTCTGGGCCGCACTGGGCAACGCCACCGACGCGCGGCACATGACCGCCACAATGCTGTGGGCGAGCAAACCGCCCATCGTGGTGACCTCGAACCACGTCCTGGGTGAAACGTGGACGCTGCTCAACCGGCGCTGCGGTCGTCGGGTCGCGGTCAAGGCCGCTGCCATCCGATACAGCAGCCAGGTTCGGCTCGAGCACATTACCGCCGAACTGGAGGAGCATGCCTGGGAGTGGCTCACCCGCCACGACGAGCGCGAATACTCGTTTGTCGACGCGACGAGCTTCGTCCTGATGCGCAAAAGGAAGATCCACGAGGCCTTTGCCTTTGATGGTGATTTCAGTGCAGCCGGATTCGTCGAGCTGCGGGCCTGAGCGCCGACTCAGGCGTGCCGGGCCGCCTCCTGGGCGAGTTGCATGCGGGAGGTCAGCCCGAGTTTGGTGTAGACGTGGGTGAGGTGGGTCTGCACGGTCCGCGGCGAGATGAACAACCGGGCACCGATGTCCGAGTTGGATAGCCCGTCAGCGACGAGTCGGACCACGTCGCGCTCGGCCGGCGTCAGCGAGCCCCAGCCGCTGGCAGGCCGTCGGCGTTCACCCCGGCCCCGCTGCGCGTAGGCGATCACCTCCTCAGTGGACAGCCCGGCGCCGTCTGCCCAGGCAGCGTCAAAGTCGCTGTCTCCCATCACATCACGCAGCACAGCCACCGAGGACTCGTAACCGGCATCCCAGACCTTGAACCGCGCCGCGCCCATGCGCTTTCGCGCTACGCCACTCGCACTTTTCCGCCATACACGCAGAGTCAGCCGTGCTGATGGCGGACAGCCCTCGGCCCTGACCTCGTGCTCTCGCCCGTAGCCGCGATAATCGCTGGTGCCGGACCCCCGGTTGCCGGTCCAGGCGACCTCGACGGTGTAGGTGTGCTGGTGCGGCATCGGCTACCTCTGATCGAATGCGACTTTGACGGCCCCGCTGCGGCCCTGATCGGCGAGCGCCAGGAACGCGTCCCGCCACCGCTCCAGTGTGAAGGTGTGAGTCAGCATGGGCCGCAGATCAATTCGGCCGTCGGCGACCAGGTCGAGATAGTGGGCGATGGCATGTCGGCGCACACCGACCACTTCCTCGATCCCGAATGCGTTGGAACCCACCCAGCGGATCTCCTTGAAATACAACGGGCTCCACTCCCAGCGACCCAGCGCATGCACCCCGGCCTTGACCAGCGTGCCGCGAGCGGTGAGCACCCGCACCCCGACCTCGAAGGTTTCCGGCTTGCCGACGGTGTCGTAGACGACGTCGATCGGGCCGGGATAGGCCATCGGCAGGCCCTGCAGCGGCTGCCGTAGCCGACCACCGCCCCAGGCGACCAGTTCCTCGATCAGCGCCAGCCGGGGTTCATGCGCCAGCACGAGTTCGGCTCCGAACCGGCGGGCCAGCCCGGCCTGCGCGTCGAAGCGCGCCGCCACCGCCACCGCCACATCCGGGTACAGCGCCCGCAGGATCGCCACCGCGCACAGCCCCAGCGAGCCCGCGCCGTAGACCAGCACCCGCCCCGACGGCGGCGGCGGGTGCCGGGTGATGGCGTGCAGGGACACCGAGAACGGGTCGGCGAACACCGCGGCCTCGTCGGGCACCGACGCCGGCACGTCGAAGAGCATGCTGTCGTGGGCCGGCATCAGTTCGGCGTAGCCGCCGGTGACGTCCGCCGACACCCCGGTGTGGATGCCGGGTTTGATGTCGCCGTCGCAGAAACTCCAGCACAGGCTGTAGTCGCCGCTCTGACAGGCCGGGCACACCGGATCGATGCCGCGCGGACCGCACGACAGCCACGGGTTGAGCACCACCCGCTGCCCGACTTCGATGCCGCGGGCCTTGGGACCGACCGCCACCACGTCGGCCACCACTTCGTGGCCCATGACTTGCGGGAAGGAGCAGAACGCGGCCATCGCGTTGTCGGCGTCACCCTCGCCGAAGTCGAGCAGGATCTGCTTGGAGTCCGACCCGCAGATGCCGGTCAGCCGCGGCCGGGTGATCACCCAATCATCGCGTAGCAGGGTCGGATCGGGTATCTGCTGCAGCGCGATCGGGCTGTGGGCCAACGCGTCCGGCGCTGACACCGGCTCGGGGGGCACCCCGTAGACCAGTGCCCTCATGGCGGTGCCATCGCCGCCGCCCCGGCGATATAGGCGTCCAGGTCGGTGTTCTTGGCGTCGACGACCGCTTTCAGATCAGGCAGGTAGTGCTCGAAGCGGTGACTGCCCAGTGCGGCGATGATGCCGTCGGCGACGTCCTCGGGCGACACCTTCGGTCCGGTGTACAGCGGAGCCTCGTTGTCGGGCTGATCCCATATCTCGGTGTCGACGGGTCCCGGCTCGATCAGTTTGATCGATACTCCGGTGCCGTGCAGGTCGACGGCCATCGCCTCGCTCCACCCGCACAGCGCGAACTTGCTGGCGCTGTAGGCGGATTCGTGGATGATGCCCAGCCGTCCGCCCATGCTGGACACGTTGACGATCACGCCCGCGCCGGTCGCCAGCATCCGCGGCAGCACGGCCAGGCTGAGCCGCATCGGCGCGAAGAAGTTGACCCGCATGACGGTTTCCACCTCGGCCGGATCGAGCGCGGTGACGCTGCGGCGCTTGGGGATTGCCGCATTGTTGACCAGCACGTCGACGCCGCCCAGCGCATCCCAGGCGTGCGCCGCCAGGCCATCCAGCGCCGCGGTGTCGGCCAGGTCGGCCACCCACATCACCGAGGCCGGTGAGGTGCGCTGACAGTCGGCCAGCACCTCGGCCAGGCGGTGTTCGCGGCGCGCAATCAGCCCGACCACGGCACCTTGTTCGGCCAGTCGCCGGGCCAGTGCGGCCCCTACCCCGGAGGAGGCGCCGGTGATGAGCACCCGCTTGCCCACAGGCGTCAGTCTACGGCCGCGACCAACTCCGCGGGGTGCGCCTGGTCGACCGCCGTGCGGATCGCCTCGATGCGGGCCGGAACGTGTTTGTGCCACGGGGTTCCGGCGTAGGCGTCACGCCAGCCGGTGGAGGTCAGCGCGTTGGGTGCGACACCGGGAACCTGGCGGCGTCCGTCGGCATCGACGTAGTCCAAGCCGTAGCCGTTGGGCAGGGCGGCATGCCCGCTCTGCATGGTGTCGTTGATCTCGACGGTGGCCTCGGCGCTGCCGGCCGCGGTGGTGATCTTCGCCCGGTCACCGTCGGCCAGCCCCAGAGCGGCGGCGTCCTCGACGCTGATCCGCAGTGCCCCTTCGGCATCACGTTTGCGCCAGGTCGGGTCGCGGAAGATGTCGTTGGCGGTGTACGCGCGCCGCTCACCGGCCGACAATACGATCGGAAACTCCGGTGTGGTGGTGTGCGACGGCCGATCGCTCAGGACCGCGATCTCGTCGAGCATCGCGGGGATTTCCAACGCGATCTTGCGGTCGGGGTGGGTGATCAGGTCGAAGTCCTGCTCGTACTCGTGCTCGGTGAACACCACCCCCGAAGGGTTGTCCAGGATGGCGTCGAAGAGCGCGTTCCCGTCCGTGTGCCCGGCGCGGCGCACCGCGTCCGGGTAGGTCATCGCCGTCTTCTGCGCCAAACCCCACAGCGCCGCCGCGCCAGCCAATCCCTCGGGCAATGTCGGGCCCAACGTTTCGTAGAGCACGTACGGGGTCAGCCGGGCCACCGTCGGGTTGCTGCCCAACGCGGTGAAAAATGCTGCGGTGTAAGCCTCGCGGCCCTGCTCGGCGGCCGCACGCAGCGGCCGCAGATCGGCGTCGTCGACGATGCCGAGCGCACGGACCAGCCGCGCCCAGATCTCTGGTTCGGGCAGTGTTCCGGGAAGCGGGTCGAACAGTGGCCGGCGCAGCTGGAAGGTGTTGTGCGGGAATTCCAGGTTGAAGAATGTCGCCTCCGGCTTCTCGAACTGCGACGCCGCCGGCAGCACGTAATGCGCGAGGCGGGCGGTCTCGGTCATCGCGACATCGACCACCACCAGCAGTTCCAGCGACTCGAATGCCTCGCGGCAGGACGCGGAGTTCGCCAGGGAGTGCGCCGGGTTGCTGCTTTCCACGATCATCGCCCGGATGCGGTCGGGATGGTCGGTCAGGATCTCCTCGGGCACCACGTTCCCGGGGACCAGCCCGCCGATGATCGGCGCACCGGTGACCGGGGTGCGACCGGACACCTGGTTGAACAGCGGCGCGAACGACGAGTGCAGGTGCTGTGCACCCCGTTTGGCGAAGTTTCCGGTCATGATCCACAGCAGCTTGTTCAGATACGAGCACAACGTGCTGTTGGGCGCCTGCTGTACACCGAGGTCCTCGAACACCGACACACTGGCCGCGCCGGCGACGCGTCGGGCGGCGGCGCGCAGCAACGCTTCCTCGACCCCGCAACACTCCGCGAAATCGGCGACCGGAACGTCGCGCAACACCGCGCGCACCGCATCGACACCGCTGACATGCTCGGCGAGAAAGGTCTCGTTGCAGAGGTTTTCCTGAACCAGGACGGCTGCCAGCGCAGCCAGGCACCAGGCGTCGGTCCCCGGCCGAACCCGCAGATGGAAGTCGGCCATCTTGGCGGTGTCGGTGATCACCGGGTCGATGACGATCATGGATCGTTGCGGATCGTTGGCGATCTCGTGCAACACGGTCCGGGCCCGCGGAAAGCTCTGCGACATCCACGGGTTCTTGCCGACGAACACCGACACCTCGGCATGGGCGAACTCGCCACGGGTGTGCCCGCCGTAGAGCTGGCTGTCGATCCAGTACTCGCCGGTCTTCTCCTGCGCCAGCGCGTTGGAGCGGTAGCGTGAGCCCAGCGCCTTGAGGAAGGCACCGCTGTAGCCACCGCCCAGGTGGTTGCCCTGCCCGCCACCGCCGTAGTAGAAGATCTTGTCGCCACCGTAGCTGTCGCGAATACCCTTGAAGCCGTCTGCGATCTCGCTTATCGCGGTATCCCAGTCGATTTCCTCGAAACTGCCGTCGGCGCGTCGGCGCAGCGGGGAGGTCAGCCGGGATTGGTTGTTCTGGTAGTGATCCAGCCGCAGCGCCTTGTTGCAGGTGTAGCCCTGGGTGCCGGGGTGCGCCTTGTCGCCACGGATACGGGCCAGGCTGCGGTCGTCGACCTGCACGACGATGCCGCAGTTGCATTCACACAGGATGCAGGCGGTGGGCTGCCAGTCCGTTTGGCTCATGGCGTCACTCCTGAAGTTTCGGCTTCCAGTTGGGTTCGCAGTTGCCGGTGCACAGCCTCCAACGGCTGCACGTCGCGGCGCACCCGGGCCAGCAGGATCGCGCCTTCGAGCGCCGAGATCATCAGTGCGGCAAGCTCATCAGCCCGCCCGGGTGCCACTCCGTCGGCGACGAAGCACTGAGCTGTCAGCGTGCTCCACCGATCGAAGACCGCCGCGGCTCGCTCGATCACCGGCGCCATCTTGTCGCGGTCGTTTGGCTCGCCGGCCTCCACCGACACCGCCGCGATCGGGCAGCCCGCGCGAAAGTCGGTTTCCAGCAGTTGCTGTCGATAGAAGGCGGTCAACGTGTCGAGCAGATCGACGCTGCGCTCGGCGCGGCCGATGGCCGCCGCGATGAAGTCGCCGGTGTAGTCGACCGCTTCGCACAGCAGCTGGGTTCGCCCGCCCGGGAAGTAATGGTAGGCCGAACCGCGTGGCGCGCCGCTGTGCGCCAGCACGTCGGAGATCGCGGTGGCGTGGGCGCCGCGTTCCCGGATCAGCATCGCCGCCGACCTCACCATCCGCTCGCGAGGGCTTCGCATGAGACTCCATCTTCTTGACCGACAGGTCTATCTATGATGGCATACATAACGAGCCATGTATAGCGCTCTACATAATCCGAGGCGAGGAGTCCCATGACCTACGAAACGCTGCGGGTTCGCCGCGACGGCCACGTGCAGATCATCGGCCTGAACCGGCCGGAGAAGCGCAACGCGTTCACCTCGACGATGCTGCGCGAGCTGGCCGCCGCCTACGGTGAGCTCGAGCGAGACGACACCGTTCGTGTCGGCGTGCTCTACGGCGAGGGCAGCATGTTCACTGCCGGCCTGGATCTGGCCAACGTCGCCGCCGACATCCAGAGCGGTATGACCCATGTCCCCGACGGCGGTGTCAGCCCGTGGCAGACGGATGGTCAGCAGCTGTCCAAACCGATGGTCGTTGCCGTGCACGGCAAGGTGTTGACCCTCGGTATCGAGCTGATGCTGGCGGCCGACATCGTCGTGGCCGCCCAGGACGCGACCTTCGCGCAGCTCGAGATCGCCCGCGGCATCTACCCGTTCGGCGGCGCCACCATCCGCTTCCCCCGCGCCACCGGTTGGGGCAATGCGATGCGCTGGCTGCTGACCGCCGAGACCTTCGACGTCGCCGAAGCCCACCGCATCGGCCTGGTGCAGGAGGTGGTCGCCGACGGCGCGCAGCTGACCCGCGCGATCGAGATCGCCCAGACCATCGCCCGCCAGGCGCCACTGGGTGTGCAGGCCACTCTGCGCAGCGCGCGTCAGGCCGTGCGTGCCGGTGACGCGGCCGCCGAGGCCGACCTGGTGCCGACCGTGCAGCGACTGTTCACCAGCGAGGACGCCGCCATCGGGGTGCAGGCGTTTTTGACCCGCGGCACACCGGAGTTCGTCGGCCGTTGATCTCATCTGTCACTTTGGTCGCGGCAGCTCAGGCATGTGCTGGGGTGCCCGCGTCCGAGCGACATTTCGGCGTTTTCGCAGGCTGCCGCGCGTGCTCACCGTCCCATGCGACACAGGCATCTCACGATGCGTCGATGGCGAGCCGGTGCCCGGCTGATAGCGACAACGCGTTGTCGCTCTGACGCGGGCACTCGCTCAGGAGCGACAATCTGAGGCGAGTGAGGCGGACGGGGTGCCAGGGTCGCGAGTGATGACTCGTAGGCCGCGCGATCACCGCCCACCAGGGCTTTCTCCGTGGTTGTCGCTCGAACTCGGGCGCAACACCAACTACCCCGAAATCCGGGACGGATGGGACTGGTGGGACGACAACCGGCCAGGCGCTACAACCGGCTCTCCCCCAGCCACAACACGCTGGCGCCACTCACCCGGTGCTGGGTCTCCTCCACCACCCCGATCAGGGAGCGCACCAGCAGCGCACCGACCGCCTGCGGCAACGACGCCGCGGCCGGTTGCGAGGACGGCCGGGGCCGCAGGAACTCCCAGATCGACGACCCGGGGTAGCTGAACGTGCGGATCTCCGCGTCGGGCTGCAGTCCGGCCAACACCTTGGCGCGGCGTACCGCGGTGACCAGCCCGCCGAGTTCGTCGACCAGGCCGTGGTCCCGCGCGTCGGCTCCGGTCCACACCCGGCCCCGGGCCACCGCTTCGACCGCGTCCACGGACAGCTTTCGCCCCTCGGCGACCCGGGCGACGAAGTCGGCGTAGAACAGGTCGGCTTCGGCCTCGACCTGGGCCTGCTGCGCGGCGGTGAACGGCGCATTGGTGGACCAGGCGTCGGCGTTGGCGTTGGTGCGCACCGCGTCACTGCCGACGCCCAGACGTTCCTTGAGTCCGGCCGCAATCAGTTTGCCGGTCACCACGCCGATCGAACCGGTGATGGTGCCCGGGTTGGCGACGATCGCGTCCGCGATCGCCGAGATGTAATAGCCGCCGGATGCGGCCACCGATCCCATCGACGCCACCACCGGTTTGCCGGCTTTGCGCGCTTCGGCAACCGCACGCCAGATGGTTTCCGACCCGGTGACCGATCCACCGGGGCTGTCCACCCGCAGCACGATCGCCGCCACCTCGTCGTCGGCGGCGGCTTCTCGCAGCGCCGCGGCGATGGTGTCGCCGCCGGCGCTGGAGTTGGCGCCCACCGGCAGCACGCCCGGCCCCCCTCGGCCGCTCACGATGGCGCCGGCGACCGTCACGACCGCAATCGCCGGTTTGGGCTTGCGCCCCGGAAGGCTGGGTCCTGGCCGGTCGGCGGTGGCGTGCGCATAGCGCGACAGGTACAGCCGCGGGGGTGCACCGTCGCCGTCGGCGCTGGAGATGCCTTCAGCACCAACCAGTTCAGCGATCCGCAGGTAGGCCTCGTCGCGGAATCCGATCCGATCGATCAGGCCGCCGTCCACCGCGTCGTCGCGCAGCAGCGGGGCGCGGTCGGCCAGCCGATCGACGGCGTCGGCGTCGAGGTCACGGGCTTGCGCGACGGCCGCCCGCACCTGCGCATGCAGGCTTTGCACCAGCGCGGTGTCGGCTTCGCGGTGGGCGTCGGTGTAGCTGTCCTGAGTGAAAAGGTTTGCCGCCGACTTGTATTCGCCTCGGGCCACGAACTGAGCTTCGATGCCGGCCTTGTCCAGCGCACCGCGCAGGAACATCGCGTTGGTGGCGAAGCCGATCAGCCCGACCGTCCCCGACGGCTGCATCCAGACCTCACCGAACGCCGATGCAAGGTAGTAGGACAGTGTGCCCGGATAGGTCTCCGCCCAGGCCAGTGAAGGCTTGACGGCGGTGAACGCCGCGATCGCCTCGCGCAATTCCTGCACCGGCCCCGCTGATGCGGCCGGTATCTGCACGCGCGCAATCAGTCCGGATACGCGGGGGTCCTCCGCGGCCCGATGAATCGCGGCGACGACGTCGCGCAGCACCGGCGGCCGTCCGCCGCTGCTGATGATCGCCAGCGGATCGAATCCGCTGGTCTCGCGCGGCACCGACTGCAGGTCGAGCTCCAGCACACAGCCGTTGGGCACGCCGTGGTGGCGGGCGGTGTCGACCCGGCGGGCCACGTCGCGCAGATCATCGAGGCCGGGCAAACCGGGAACCAAGGAGAACATGCCATCGAGCCTACCGACGCCGTCCGATTCCCCGCGATTCGGTGATCACAGGCCCCCGGTCGCGGTATAAACGCCGGATGGTGCTCAAGGTCAAGGTTTCGCCGGACCTGATCGGCGGCGACGTCGATGAGGGCTACGGCAAGGTCGCCGACGCGTTTCGCACGAATTTCGCCGGCGGACGCGAGGTCGGCGCCGCCGTCGCCGCCTATCGCGACGGGGTCAAAGTGGTCGATCTGTGGGGCGGCTACCGCAACGGCCTGACTCAACAGCCGTGGCAGCCCGACACCATGGTCAACGTGTTCTCCAGCACCAAGGGTGTCGCCGCCCTCGCGGTCGGGCTGGCGGTGTCGCGGGGGTTGTTCGGCTACGACGACAAGGTCGCCGATCACTGGCCGGAATTCGCCCAGGCGGGCAAGGCCCAGGTGACGGTGCGTCAACTGCTGGCCCATCAGGCCGGCCTGCCGGTGATGAAACCGGCCCCCACCCTGGCCGATGTGGCCGACCCCGAGCGGCTGGCGCCGATCCTGGCGGTCCAGCGCCCGATCTGGGCGCCGGGGACCAGGCACGGCTATCACGCGATCACGCTGGGCTGGTATGAGTCCGAGCTGATCCGTCGCACCGATCCGGCCGGGCGCACCCTGGGCCGCTTCTTCGCCGACGAGATCGCCGGTCCGCTCGGGCTGGATCTGCATATCGGGCTACCCGATTCGGTGTCCCGTGACCGGGTGGCGCACTTGCACCAGTTCTCGCGTGCGGAGGCTCTGCTGCACGTCAACTCGATACCGCCGCAGCTGCTTGCCGCCTCGCTCAACCCGGCCGGCCTGATGGCCCGGGCCGGTCGCCTGCCCAGTGATGTGAACCCGTGGGCAGGCGACTACAACCGCGACGAGGTGCGGGCGGTGGAAATCCCATCCGCCAACGGGATCAGGACCGCCTCGGGCATCGCCCGACTCTACGGCGCGGCGGCGACCGCGGATGCGGGGTTGGGTCTGGGCCCCGAGGTGCTCGCCGGGCTGGCTGCCACGCCGGCGCCGCCCACCCGCGGCGAGCGCGACAAGGTGCTCAAGGTGGTTGGTGTCTTCTCGTTGGGGCTGACCAAACCGGCTGGCGGTTTGGTCTTCGGCTCCTCCGACAAGGCCTATGGAACACCGGGTTTGGGTGGCTCATTCGGGTTCGCCGACCCCGACACCGGTGTCGGGTTCAGCTACGTGATGAACCGCCTGGGCTTTCACCTCTACAGCGATCCCCGGGAGTTCGCCCTGCGGCAGGCGCTGTTCCGCGACGTGCTGGGGGCGCGACCGCAGATGTAGCGCCGAGCAGACGCGAGAGTGCGTCCACGCAGGGGTCTACTCGAACAATGTCTGCGTGGCGGCACTTTCGCGGCGCCGGCTAGACGCGAGAGCCCCGGCACGCCAGGCGTGCCGGGGCTCTCGCGTCTGCTCGCGCAGCCTACAGTTCGGTGGCCGAACCGCCGGCGGCACTGATCTTCTCGCGGGCGCTGCCGCTGAACTTGTGCGCGGTGACGTCGATCTTGACGGCGATCTTGCCGTCGCCGAGCACCTTCACCAGCGTGTTCTTGCGAACCGCACCCTTGGCGACCAGCTCGTCGACCCCGACGGTGCCACCCTCGGGGAACAACCGCCCCAGATCGCCGACGTTGACGACCTCGTAGGAGGTACGGAACCGGTTGCGGAAGCCCTTGAGCTTGGGCAGCCGCATGTGGATCGGCATCTGGCCACCCTCGAAGGTCGCCGGCACGTTCTTGCGTGCCTTGGTGCCCTTGGTGCCGCGGCCCGCGGTCTTACCCTTGGAGCCTTCGCCTCGACCGACACGGGTCCGCTTGGTCTTCGAACCCGGCGCCGGCTTCAGGTCATGCAGCTTGATGGTCACTTGCCGACCTCCTCTACGGTCACGAGGTGGTTAACCACCCGGATCAGCCCGCGGGTCTGGGCATTGTCCTCACGCACCACCGACTGGCGGATCTTCCGCAGCCCCAGGGTGCGCAGGCTTTCCCGCTGCTTCCAGCGTGCGCCGATAGTGCCGCGCACCTGGGTGATCTTCAGCTCTGCCATGGTTTATGCCGATCCCTCGCGCGCGGCGGCGGCCGCCAGCGCTTCGCTCTCCCGACGCGCCTTCAGCATCGCCGCCGGCGCCACATCCTCGATCGGCAGGCCGCGGCGGGCCGCCACCTCCTCGGGACGCTGCAACATCTTCAGTGCGGCCACGGTGGCATGCACCACGTTGATCGCATTGTCGCTACCCAGCGACTTGGACAGGATATCGTGCACGCCCGCGCATTCCAGCACCGCGCGCACCGCACCGCCGGCGATGACCCCGGTACCGGGGCTGGCCGGACGCAGCAGCACCACGCCGGCTGCGGCCTCACCCTGCACGGGGTGGGTGATGGTGCCACCGATCAGCGGAACCCGGAAGAATCCCTTGCGGGCCTCCTCGACGCCCTTGGCGATGGCCGCGGGAACTTCCTTGGCCTTGCCGTATCCGACACCGACCATGCCGTTGCCGTCGCCGACGATCACCAGCGCGGTGAAGCTGAACCGGCGACCACCCTTGACGACCTTGGAAACACGGTTGATGTTGACAACCCGCTCCAGGTAGTTGCTCTTCTCACCGTCGCGACCGCCCCGGCCGCCGTCGCGGCGGCCGGCGTCACGACGACCGCGGCCCTCGCCGCGGTTATCACGGGTGTCACCAGCGCCCTGCGCGGTTGCCCCGGTCGGCTGCTCCGCCATTATGCGGTCCTTCCACTGTTGTGCATCACAAAGCTTTTCATCAGAACGCCAGTCCGTTCTCGCGTGCGGCGTCGGCCAGGGCGGCGATCCGACCGCCGTAGGTGTAGCCACCCCGGTCGAAAACCACCGTGTCGATGCCGGCCGCCTTGGCGCGCTCGGCGATCAGCTGACCGACCCGCACGCTGTGTGCCTTCTTGTCACCGCCGACCGCGCGCACATCGGCTTCGATCGACGACGCGGCCGCCACCGTGGTGCCGGTCAGGTCGTTGACGAGCTGCACGTGGATGTGCCGCGACGAGCGGTGCACCACCAGGCGCGGACGCTCTGCGGTACCCGCGATCTTCTTGCGAAGCCGCGCGTGCCGACGCAGCCGGGCCACGCGCCGAGTTGCGGATACGCTCTGCCCCACCGGCTTACGGGCGGAGTCTGCCTGTGCTTGCGCCATGACTACTTACCTGTCTTTCCGACCTTGCGGCGGACCTGCTCGCCCTCGTAGCGCACACCCTTGCCCTTGTAGGGGTCCGGGCGGCGCAGGCGGCGGATGTTCGCCGAGATCTGGCCGACCTTTTGCTTGTCGATCCCCGAAATCGAGAACTTGGTGGGGGTCTCCACCGCGAAGGTGATGCCCTCGGGCGCCTCGATCACCACCGGGTGGCTGTAACCGAGTGCGAACTCCAGGTTGGAACCCTTGAGCACCACGCGGTAACCGACGCCGAAGATCTCCATCTTGCGGACATAGCCCTCGCTGACCCCGGTGACCAGGTTGGCCACCAGGGTGCGGCTCAGACCGTGCAGCGAGCGATTGCGGCGCTCGTCGTCGGGGCGGGTCACCACCAGCGCGCCGTCGTCGTTGCGAGCGACATTGATCGGCTCGGCCACGGTCAACTCCAGGGTGCCCTTGGGCCCCTTGACCGACACGTTCTGCCCGTCGATCGTCACATCCACCCCGGCAGGAACCGTGATGGGCTGCTTACCAATTCGCGACATGTCTACTACTCCCTCACCACACGAACGCGAGGACTTCGCCGCCCACGCCCTGCCTGGCTGCCTGGCGGTCGGTGAGTAGACCCGACGACGTGGAGATGATGGCCACCCCCAGGCCGCCGAGCACCCGCGGCAGATTGGTCGACTTTGCGTACACCCGCAGACCGGGCTTGGAGATCCGGCGCAGTCCAGCGAGGCTGCGCTCACGGTTCGGCCCGTACTTGAGCTGCACCACCAGCGCCTTGCCCACTCGGGCGTCCTCGACGTGGTAGTCGCTGATGTAGCCCTCCCGCTTGAGGATCTCGGCGATGTTGGCCTTGATCTTCGAGTGCGGCAGAGTCACCTCATCGTGGTACGCCGAATTGGCGTTACGCAGACGGGTCAAGAAGTCCGCGATGGGGTCTGTCATCGTCATGACTGGGGTGTCACCTTCCTCGCAGCGGTTCCCATGGTGGGCCTACCGCGTTTCACCAGCTGCTCTTCTGCACACCGGGAAGCTCGCCGGCGTGCGCCATCTCGCGCAGGCAAATCCGGCACAGGCCGAACTTGCGGAACACCGAGTGCGGACGTCCACACCGGTTGCACCGGGTGTAGCCGCGCACCGCGAACTTCGGCTTGCGTTGAGCCTTGTTAACCAGAGCCTTTTTCGCCATCTGATCAGTTCTCCTTGAACGGGAAGCCGAGGGCCCGCAGCAGCGCCCGACCTTCGTCGTCGCTCGTCGCCGACGTGACGACGATGATGTCCATTCCACGGGGCCGGTCAATGGAATCCACGTCGATCTCGTGGAACACCGACTGCTCGGACAGCCCGAAGCTGTAGTTGCCGTTGCCGTCGAACTGCTTGGGCGACAGGCCGCGGAAGTCGCGGATACGCGGCAGCGCAATCGAGGTGAGCCGGTCCAGGAACTCCCACATCCGGTCACCGCGCAGCGTGACGCGGGCGCCGATCGGCATCCCCTCACGCAACTTGAACTGGGCGATCGACTTGCGCGCCTTGCGGATCTCCGGCTTCTGACCGGTGATCAGGGACAAGTCGTTGACCGCGCCGTTGATCAGCTTGGCGTCGCGGGCAGCGTCACCGACACCCATGTTGACGACGACCTTGACCACGCCCGGGATCTGCATCACGTTCGCGTAGTTGAACTCTTTGTTCAGCGCGTCCCGGATCTCCTCGCGGTAGCGGAGCTTCAGCCGGGGCTGGATCTTTTCTGCGGTCGTCATCGCTAAATGTCCTTGCCGTTGCGCTTGGAGACGCGGACCTTCTTACCGGTCTCGTCGTCCCGCCGGTAGCCGATGCGGGTGGGCTTGCCGTCGGAGTCGACGACCATCACGTTGGAGACGTGGATCGGGGCCTCCTGGGTGACGATCCCACCGGACTGCGCACCCCGCTCGTTGGTCGAGACCGCGGTGTGCTTCTTGATCCGGTTGACGCCCTCCACGAGCACCTTCTCGCGGGTCGGGAACGCCTGCAGCACCTTGCCCTTGGCACCCTTGTCCTTGCCGGAGATGACCAGGACGGTGTCGCCTTTGTGGACCTTCATCTACAGCACCTCCGGAGCCAACGAGACGATCTTCATGAACTTCTTCTCGCGCAGCTCGCGACCGACCGGGCCGAAGATGCGGGTACCGCGCGGGTCGTTGTCCGCCTTGATGATCACCGCGGCGTTCTCGTCGAACTTGATGTAGCTGCCGTCGGGCCGGCGGCGCTCCTTGACGGTGCGCACCACGACCGCCTTGACGACGTCACCACGCTTGACGTTGCCGCCGGGGATGGCGTCCTTGACGGTGGCCACAATGATGTCGCCGATGCCGGCGTAGCGCCGCGACGAGCCACCGAGCACCCGGATGCACAAGATCTCCTTGGCGCCCGTATTGTCGGCGACCTTTAGCCGCGATTCCTGCTGAATCACTCGATCTCTCCTACATCTCGCAGGCCTGGTTAACGTGTGCACGGCAAACGCCTAGTAGGGCCTGACGTGCGCGGTCTTCATCGCCGAAGGGCACGCAGGGCCGATTCGCACCGGCCGAGGTCTGCCCACGGCAACCCCTAGAGTCTAGGGGATCACCTGCTCAGCGCCAAATTGTCGCGTTCACACTCGCCCAGCGTGCAGTTGTCTTCACACTCGATGCCCAACGTGAACCCACCTTCACGACGGCTCAGCGGTCGGCGACGCAGCGGAATCCGATATGGGTGGTCGCGGTGTCCTGCGATTGCGGGGAGCGCGCCGCCGGGCGGTAGCGATGGCAGTATTCCGGCGCGCACAGGTGCGAACCGCCCTTCAACGCCTGGTAGACGTTCGGATCGCCCGGCCCGGACGGCGAGCAGCAGCTGTTCGGCTGCTCCGGCCGGTGATGGGCCGAGAATTTGGTGCTCGTCCACTCCCACACGTTGCCGATCATGTCGAGCAGGCCGAAGTCGTTCGGTGGGAAGGCGCCCACCGGCGACGTGCCCACCCATCCGGCGGCGCCGTCATTGCGGTACGGGAAGGCACCCTGCCAGGTGTTGGCGTACAGCCGCCCGTCGGGGGCGGCGTCCTCGCCCCACGGGTAGGTGGTGGCCGTCCCGCCGCGGGCGGCGTATTCCCATTCGGCCTCGGTGGGCAGCCGCCGCGCGGCCCACCGGGCGTAGGCCGCGGCGTCGGGATAGGCCACCTGCACGACGGGGTGGTCGGCCCGGTCGCCGATGTCGCTGTCGGGCCCGAACGGGTGCCGCCAGGTGGCACCGGGCACCCAACGCCACCACTGCTGCCAGTCCCGCAGGTCGACCGGGCCGGCGGTCGGGGTGAAGACCATTCCACCGGGCACCAGGTCGGCCGGGTTGGCGCCGGGATACAGATTCGGGTCGATCGGCTGCTCGGCGACGGTGCGGTAGCCGGTGTCCGCGACGAACGCGGCGAATTGCGCGTTGGTCACCGGATGGCGTTCCACCGCGACGCCGGACACCGCCACGGTGTGGATCGGCGCCTCTTCGGGATAAAAGCTCGTCGACCCCATCCGGAATGCTCCGCCGGGCAGGTCGACGAGTTCGGTCAGCATGTCTTCAGGGTAGGGCGCCCGGCGGTGTTCAGTCGCGCGAGAACGCAGCCGCCAGTTCCCGTTCCACATCGATGTAGGGGGTGCCGCTGATATCGACGGTCACGTCGGTGATCTGGCCGCCGCGGAAACCGAACGGGGCCTGATACGCCGCCGAAACCGCCTGCCCGGTGTTTCGTCCGACGCTGATTCCCCCGCCGGCCAACGCGAACGCGGCTGGCTGGGTGATCATGTCCGGCAGCGTCGCGACGACGGCGTCGTCGATGTACAGCGATGCCGCTCCGATCGGCGTGTGAGATCCTTCAACGGTCCCCGACCGTTCATAGCGTACGCCGAACACGTGCTGCCCCAACGGAATCTGTTCCGGCGACGACAGCCACTGCTCCCGCTCACCCAGGAAGTTGTAGACGTAGTGCAGTCGGCCGTCCTGGATGAACAGGGCGTGACCGCCGTGGCGTGCCCCGTGCTTGAACAGCACACCGTGGGCATCGGCGGCATCGACGGTGACGCGGGCCAGCAGCGCGAACGACTGGCCGCGCAGTTCCACGCACGCACCCATCGGAACCTCGGCGATATCCGGGTAGTAGGTGTAGCTGGCGCGGTCGCGGGACAGGTACGGACGCCACCGGCCCAGCATCTCCAGCACGTTGAGGTCGGCCAGCGGCAGGCCGTGGTACTTGGCGGCTTCGGCGAACCAGAGTCGTTGAAGCTCCTCGAGCTTGTCCGGGTGCTCCTCTGCCAGGTCGTGAGCCTGGCTGCGATCCGCGTCGATGTGGTAGAGCTCCCAGCGGTCGTCGTCGAAGCTCCCCCACCCCGCCGGCGCGGCCGCGTGGACGGTGTTGGCGAACCAGCCCTGATGCCAGATACCGCGGGTGCCCAGCATCGCGTAATACTGGGTCTGCTTGCCGGTGGCGGCCTGCGCGTCACCCAGGGCCGCTTTGAAACTCGTTCCCTCCAACGGCTTCTGCGCAATGCCCCGAACGGTGGCCGGCGGAATGATGTCCAGCAGGTCATAGATCGTCGGGGTCACATCGCAGACGTTGATGTAGGTGTCGCGGACTTCGCCGTGCGCGGTGATCTGGCGCGGCCACGAGATGATGGCGGGGTCGGCGATCCCGCCCTCGTGCGAGGCGTACCGCTTGTAGAGCTTGTAGGGCGTGTTGAACGCCATCGCCCAGCCGATCGGATAGTGGTTGTAGGTGTCCGGGCTGCCCAGTCGGTCGGACAGCTTCATCGCCTCTTCGACGGAGTCGAGGTAGCCGTTGAAGAACTTGTTCTCGTTGGGCGAGCCGTTGGGCCCGCCCTCGCCGCTGGCGCCGTTATCGGAGATCACCACGACGATCGTGTTGTCCCGCTGACCCGTTTCCTCGAGATAGTCCAGAATGCGGCCGATCTGGTCGTCGGTGTAGCTCAAGAAACCGGCGAACACCTCCGCCATCCGGCAAAACAGCCGCTTCTCGTCGTCGCTGAGGCCCTCCCAGGGCCGCACCGTGTCCAGCAGCGGCCACCGCTGACCGTCGGCGCCGGTGGCGTCGGCGTAGGGGTTGATCGGCGACAACTCGGTGTCCCCCGGCACCAGGCCCAGCCGCTTCTGGTTTTCCAGCACGATCTCGCGGTAACGCTCGTAGCCCATGTCGAAGCGGCCGGCGTAGCGGTCGGCCCATTCGGCGAACACGTGGTGCGGTGCGTGGCCCGCGCCCGGGCACACGTAGCCGAACCACGGTTTGTCCGGTGCGATCACCTTGGCGTCGCGAATGAATTCGATTGTCTTGTCGGCGATGTCCTTGGACAGGTGGTATCCCTGCTCCGGGGTGGCCGGCGGTTCGACGCGGTGGTTGTCGTAGACCAGGTCCGGATACCACTGGTTGGTCTCGCCGCCGAGGAACCCGTAGAACCGCTCGAACCCACGGCCCAGCGGCCAATGCCGTTTGGTGGCAGCCAGGTTGGACTCTTCCAGCGGGGTCAGGTGCCATTTGCCGACGCAGTAGGTGTTCCAGCCGCGTTCGACCAGCACCTCCGACAGCAGCGCCGTCTCATAGGGGATGCGGCCGCTGCAGTTGGGGAATCCGTCGGTGAACTCCTCGATGGTGGCCATCCCGACGCTGGTCGGGTTGCGTCCGGTCAGCAGCGCCGCCCGGGTCGGTGAGCACAGCGCGGTGGTGTGGAATTGGGAGAGGCGCACACCCTGGTCGGCGATGCGGGTCATGTTGGGCATGTCCACCAGCCCGCCGAAGCAGTCCCAGGTGGCGATACCGACGTCGTCCCAGACGATGTAGAGAACGTTGGGCGCGCCCTCGGGGGCGGTGGGCGCGGCGAACGGACCCCAATCGGGTTCGGAATCCCGGATATCCAGCTCTACCCTGCCGCCAAAACCCGACATCGCCCACTCCGCTCGTGCAGCCCCCGGCAACGCCTCGCACAGTACCGGCCATCAGCGCGAGCAGACGCAAAAGTGCCCCTTTCGATGCGGAAAAGGGCACTTTTACGTCTGCTCGCGGGGACTCGCGGGAAAGGCTACTTGGCCTTCTCGAGAATCTCGACGAGCCGCCAGCGCTTGGTGGCCGACAGCGGACGGGTCTCCATCAACGACACCCGGTCGCCGATGCCGGCGCCGTTGTTCTCGTCGTGCGCCTTGACCTTGGTGGTGGTCCGGATGATCTTCCCGTACTTCGGGTGCCGTGCGCGGTCTTCCAGCTCGACGACGATGGTCTTGTCCATCTTGTCGCTGACCACGTAACCCATACGGGTCTTGCGGCGACCACGCGGCTTGACGGTAGCCGGGGTGTGCTTGGGGCCCTTAGCCTCTGCCATTACGATTCCTCACCTTCAGAACCATCGGGACCAGCTGCCAGGCCCAGTTCACGTTCACGCAGCACGGTGTAGACACGCGCGATCTCGTGGCGCACCACGCGCAGGCGCCGGTTGTTGCTGAGCTGACCGGTCGCCATCTGGAAGCGCAGGTTGAACAGCTCTTCCTTGGACTCGCGCAACCGCTCGACCAACTCGTCGGCGCTCAGCTCACGCAGTTCGCCAGCGGAAACTCCCACTGCCATCAGAACTGCTCCTCTCGGGTGACGATGCGTGCCTTGATCGGCAGCTTGTGGATCGCACGGGTCAACGCGGCCCGCGCGATCGCCTCATTGGGGTAGCTGAGCTCGAACAGCACCCGGCCCGGCTTGACGTTGGCGACCCACCACTCCGGCGAACCCTTACCCGAACCCATCCGGGTTTCGGCGGGCTTCTTGGTCAGCGGGCGGTCCGGGAAGATGTTGATCCACACCTTGCCGCCACGCTTGATGTGCCGGTTGATGGCAATACGCGCGGACTCGATCTGCCGGTTGGTGATGTAGGCGTGTTCCAGTGCCTGGATGCCGTAGTCACCGAAGGTCACCGAAGTGCCACCGCTGGCGATCCCGCGTTGCTTCGGGTGGTGCTGCTTGCGGTGTTTAACCCTGCGGGGAATCAACATGATTTAGCTCTCCGTGCTAACTTCTGCGGCCGGCTCAGCGGGAGCGGACGCCTCGGTGCTTTCGGCGCCCGACGCGGCCCGTCCGGCATCGGTGCTCGTCGCGGTGGTGCCGGCGGCGCCACTACGACGCGGCCGGGTACCGGTCGGACGCTCCCGGCGCGGACGGTCGGCGCCCGACGGCGGGGCAACCGCCAGCTCGCGCTTGCCGCCGACGACGTCGCCCTTGTAGATCCACACCTTCACGCCGATACGGCCGAAGGTGGTCTTGGCCTCGTACAGGCCGTAGTCGATGTCGGCCCGCAAGGTGTGCAGCGGAACCCGGCCTTCGCGGTAGAACTCCGAACGGCTCATCTCAGCACCGCCCAGACGACCCGAGCACTGCACCCGGATGCCCTTGACGTTCGGCTGACGCATCGCCGACTGGATGGCCTTGCGCATCGCGCGTCGGAACGCCACCCGGTTGCTGAGCTGCTCGGCGACGCCCTGCGCCACCAGCTGCGCGGTCGCCTCGGGGTTCTTGACCTCCAGGATGTTCAGCTGCACCTGCTTGCCGGTCAGCTTCTCCAGGTCGGCGCGGATCCGGTCGGCCTCGGTGCCGCGGCGGCCGATCACGATGCCCGGCCGGGCGGTGTGGATGTCGACGCGGACGCGGTCGCGGGTGCGCTCGATCTCCACGTCGGCGATCCCGGCGCGCTCCAGCCCGGTGGCCAGCAGGCGGCGGATCGCGACGTCTTCCTTGACGTAGTCGGCGTACTGCTTGTCGGCGTACCAGCGGGACTTCCAGTCGGTGGTGATTCCGAGGCGGAAGCCGTGCGGGTTGATCTTCTGGCCCACTACTGCGAGCCTCCCTTCGATTCGGAAGTCTCGGCCTTCTTGGTCGCAGCCTTGGCCGGCGCCTTCTTGGCGGCGGCGGCCTTGCTGGCCTGCGCCCGACGCGCGCGGGTCGCACTCGCCGACCCGGCGCCGGCCTGCTTCACCGGCCGGCTCTCCACCACCACGGTGATGTGGCTGGTGCGACGGCGAATCCGGTACGCACGCCCCTGGGCGCGCGGCTTGATCCGCTTGGCCGTCGGCCCCTCGTCGGCGAAGACCGTGGCCACCACCAGGGTGGCCGGGTCCAACCCGTTGTTGTTCTGCGCGTTGGCCGCGGCACTGGCGATCACCTTGGCCAGCGGCTCGCTCGCTTGCTGCGGCGCCCAGCGCAAGATGTCCAATGCATCGGACACCGACTTGCCGCGCACCAGGTTGATCACCCGGCGCGCCTTGGACGCCGACACCCGCACGAAGCGGGCCTTGGCGACCGCGGAGGGATATTCAGTCGTAACGCTCACCGGCGCTTCGCCTTCCGGTCGTCTTTGATGTGGCCCTTGAAGGTGCGGGTCGGCGCGAACTCACCGAGCTTGTGACCGACCATCGCCTCGGTGACAAACACCGGCACGTGCTTGCGACCGTCGTGGACGGCGAAGGTGTGCCCGATGAAGTCCGGGATGATGGTCGACCGGCGCGACCAGGTCTTGATGACCTGCTTGGTGTTCTTCTCGTTCTGAACGTCGACCTTCTTGAGCAGGTGGTCGTCGACGAACGGACCCTTTTTGAGGCTGCGTGGCATCGCTTAAGTCTCCTCCGCTTTACCGGTGCTTCTTGCCGGTGCGCCGGCGTCGGACGATGAGCTTGTCGCTCGGCTTGTGGCGCCGGCGGGTGCGGCCCTCGGGCTTGCCCCACGGGCTGACCGGGTGGCGACCACCGGAGGTCTTACCCTCACCACCACCGTGCGGGTGGTCGACCGGGTTCATCACCACACCACGGACGGTGGGACGCTTGCCCTTCCACCGCATACGGCCGGCTTTACCCCAGTTGATGTTGGACTGCTCGGCGTTGCCGACCTCGCCCACGGTGGCGCGGCAACGCACGTCGACGCGCCGGATTTCACCCGACGGCATACGCAACGACGCGTAGTTGCCTTCCTTGCCCAGCAGCTGGATCTTGGACCCGGCCGAGCGGGCCATCTTGGCGCCACCGCCGGGCCGCAACTCGACCGCGTGGATGACGGTACCGGCCGGGATGTTGCGCAACGGCAGGTTGTTACCCGGCTTGATGTCGGCGTTGGGTCCCGACTCCACGATGTGGCCCTGCTGCAGCCCCTGCGGCGCAATGATGTAACGCTTCTCGCCGTCCAGGTAGTGCAGCAGTGCGATGTTCGCGGTGCGGTTCGGGTCGTACTCGATGTGCGCGACCTTCGCGTTGACGCCGTCCTTGTCGTTGCGACGGAAGTCGATCACCCGGTAGGCGCGCTTGTGACCGCCACCCTTGTGCCGGGTGGTGATCCGGCCGTGTGCGTTGCGCCCACCCTTGCCGTGCAAGGGCCGCACCAGCGACTTCTCCGGAGTGGAACGCGTGATCTCGGCGAAATCGGAGACGCTGGCACCGCGACGACCCGGGGTCGTCGGCTTGTACTTGCGAATTCCCATGACTTAAGTCTCTCTCTCGCTCCGACTAGGCCGGTGCTGTGAACAGGTCGATCGATTTGCTGCCGGCTGCCAGGGTGACGATGGCGCGCTTGGTGCTCTTGCGCTTGCCGTAACCGGTGCGGGTCCGCTTGCGCTTGCCCGGCCGGTTGGCGGTGTTCACCGAGGCGACCTTGACGGAGAAGATCTTCTCGATCGCGATCTTGATCTGCGTCTTGTTCGAGTCCGGGTGCACGATGAACGTGTACACGTTGTCCTCGATCAGTCCGTAGGACTTCTCCGAGATAACCGGCGACAGGATGATGTCGTGCGGGTCGGCGATGTTCGTCATCAGGACGCAACCTCCTGCTTGGTGTTCGCGCTGATGTAGGCGTTGAGCGCCTCGACGCTGAACACCACATCGTCGGCGCGCAGCACGTCGTAGGTGTTGAGCTGGTCGGGCGACAGGATGTGCACACCCGGCAGGTTGCGCACGCTGCGGGCGCCGGTCTCGTCGCTGCGGCCGATGACCACCAGCACCTGCTTGCGGTCGGTGAGCGTTCCCAGGAACGCCTTGGCGCTCTTGGTCGACGGCGCCTGGCCTTCGACCACCTCGGTGATCGCGTGGATGCGGCCGTTGCGCGCCCGGTCCGAGAGCGCACCGCGCAACGCGGCGGCGATCATCTTCTTCGGGGTGCGCTGGCTATAGTCGCGCGGCTTGGGGCCGTGCACCACACCACCACCGGTGAATTGCGGTGCGCGGGTCGAACCCTGGCGGGCGCGACCGGTGCCCTTCTGCCGGTACGGCTTGCGGCCACCACCGCTGACCTCACCGCGGGTCTTGGTCGAGTGCGTGCCCTGGCGCGCCGCGGCCCGCTGGGCGACGACGACCTGGTGCATCAGTGCGATGTTGGCCGGAGCGTCGAACAGCTCGGCGGGCAGCTCGACCGAGCCGTCCTTCTTGCCTGCCGGAGTGTGGACGTCAATCTTCAAGGAAGCCATTACTTCTCACCCTTTTTGATCGCGCTGCGGACCAGGACGAGCCCACCGTTGCGGCCGGGGATTGCGCCCTTGATGAGCAGCACACCGTTGTCGGCGTCGACCTTGTGCACCAGCAGGTTCTGCGTGGTGACCCGGTCGTTGCCCATGCGGCCGGCCATCCGGGTGCCCTTGAACACCCGACCGGGCGTGGAGCAGCCACCGATGGAGCCGGGACGGCGGTGCACCGCCTGAGCACCGTGGCTGGCGCCCTGACCGCGGAAACCGTGCCGCTTCATGGTGCCGGCGAAGCCCTTGCCCTTGCTGGTGCCGGTCACGTCGACGTAGCTGCCGTCGGCGAAGATCTCGGCGGTCAGCTCCTGGCCGACCTCGTACTCGGCGGCTGCGGCTTCGTCGTCGAGACGCAGCTCGGCGAGGTGGCGGCGCGGGTTGACCCCGGCCGCGTTGTACTGACCGGTGACCGGCTTGGTCACCTTGCGCGGGCTGATCTCGCCGTACGCCAACTGCACGGCGGAATAGCCGTCGCGCTCGGGCGTGCGAATGCGGGTCACCACGTTGGGACCGGCCTTGACCACCGTCACCGGCACAACTTTGTTGTTCTCGTCGAACACCTGCGTCATGCCCAGCTTGGTACCCAGAATGCCTTTACGTGCCATGGTTTTTTCAGGCTCCTACTGGATGTTCACGTCGACGCTGGCCGGCAGATCGATGCGCATCAGAGCGTCAACGGTCTTCGGCGTCGGGTCGAGGATGTCGATCAGCCGCTTGTGGGTACGCATCTCGAAGTGCTCCCGCGAGTCCTTGTACTTATGCGGGGACCGGATGACGCAGTACACGTTCTTCTCGGTCGGCAGCGGCACCGGACCCACCACACTGGCGCCGGTACGGGTCACCGTCTCGACGATCTTGCGCGCCGACGCGTCAATGGCTTCATGGTCGTAGGCCTTGAGCCTGATGCGGATTTTTTGTCCCGCCACGCTTCTGCTACCTCGCTCCTGCTTGTGGCCCACGCTCGCCGGGTGGCGTCGCGCGGGATGTTGCCGCCGCTGTTTACCTGTCCTGGTTCACCGACCCCCGCGGTCGGGCGTGTCGCCCGCTCGCGCCTCGTCAGCGGCGATATTTCGTGCACTGACGAGGATGGGACCGGACGCGCCGTGTGGGCGCCGGTCGTATGCCCGGCCAGGCGCGAACCCGGCGCAGGGCAACCCGAACAGTATGCCCCAGATCGGGTTGGCCGCCAAATCCCGGGCGGCGGCCCCGCCCCCATCGCCGACTCTGCGTCCAGGGCGCGAAACATCGAGTGGACTACGCCGTCAGCGCAGAGTCAACGCGGTGCTGATCTTACTCCGGAGTAAGATCAACGGTCGTGACTTCCTCCACCGGCACCTACCAGGCCTGGAAGCGGCTCTCCGGCCGCCCCGGCGGCACCCTCTTGTTCTCCGCGGCCGCGATGGCCCGGGTCCCCTATTTCGCGTCGATCCTGCCCCACGTGGTGCGCATGGAGCCCGGGCTGGCGGAGGTGAAGGTGCCCAAGTGGTTCTTCGTCTACAACCACCTGCACACCGTGCACGCGATCGCGTCCTGCAATGCCGCCGAGGTCGCGATGGGGATGCTGATGGAGGCCACCGTGCCGCGCAGCCACCGCTGGATCCCCAAGGCGATGAGCGTGGCTTACCTGGCCAAGGCCACCACGTCGCTGCGTGCGACCGCCCGCCTGGACCCACCCGACTTCGCCGCTTTGCCCGAAGGGCTGCAGAAGGGGTTTGAGGTGGTGGTGCCGATCAGCATCACCGACCGGGCCGGGCTCGAGGTGGTACACGCCGACATCACCACCTGGGTGACACCGGCCTGAGCGGGCTGCGTCCCGCTATCCCGTCGAGGTCGACGTTTCCGTGACGTCCACTCGTACTTTTCCGCACCAACGTCGATCTCGGCGCAAGAACACTCAACCCCGCACGTCGGCCCAGAACCGGCACTGATGCTCGGCGGCGTAGGCCGTCGTCACCCGGCTTCCGTCGGTGCGCAGCGACAGCCACGCCCGGTCGGGTTCGTGCCCGACCTTCGGCCATGCGGGTTGCCCCCCGACCTTCGGGGAACCGGTGGTGACGAACTGGCTCCAGTAGCTGATCATCTGCCTGGACAGCTGTTGCTGCTCGTGATTGAGCGGCGGGGCGCCGCCGACGTCGAACAGATAGCGCAACTCCAGCGAATGGGTGGCGCCCACCGGGAACGGCACCCGTTGGTACAACTCCGGCGTGGGGGCATTGCGGTCGTCGAACTCATAGCCGTAGACCGCCGGTGCGCTGCGGGCCAGCCCGTCGGCCATCCGGTCGGCCAGGCAGGCGAAGATGTCATCGGTGGCAGCCGCCGAGTAGGCCAGCGACACACTGCCGCCGTAGCGCTCGGGCGGGTACTGCGCGAGGACCACGGGCCCTTCGGCGGCGCCGAAGGTGTCGGACAGGACGCCGGGATACTCCGCGGCGGTGATCTCCCGGCCGGCCCGCAGGTACTGCAGTGCGACGAACATGGTGAATTCGTCTTGGGTGGTGCCGATCAGCACCGGCACCCGCGCCGCCCCGCCGTCCCGGAACACCGTCATCGGGTCGACGGGCAACACTCGCGACCCGGTGACCGGGCCACTGAGCCGGTCGCTGCCGAAGCGGGCGTACCACAGCGGCTCGGCCAGTTTGGTAGCCGGCAACGCGCGCAGGCATTGTTCGGCCCCGCCGGCATCCGGGCAGCCCACCAGCGCCGCGTAATCCTGGCTGATCCGCTGCGCGGCCGCAACATCCACCTGCGCCTGGCACGGCCCGCTCTGGATGATGGCCGCCCGGAACAGCCCGGCCGATCCGGGCGCCACCAGGTGATCACACACGGACATTCCGCCCGCCGATTCGCCGGCGATGGTGACCTTGGTCGGGTCACCGCCGAAGTTGGCGATGTTGTCGCGGACCCAGCGCAGCGCCGCCTGCTGATCGGCCAGCCCGTAATTGCCGACCGCCCCCAGCGCCGGGTGGGCCAGAAATCCGAGCGCTCCCAGCCGGTAGTTGAAGGTGACGACGACGATGTCGCCCTGCGCGGCCAGCCACCGGGCGTTGTAGATGTCGCCGCTGCCGTTGATGAAGCCGCCACCGTGCACCCACACCATGACCGGACGCTTCTGGGCGGGGCTCAGCGGCGGCGTCCACACATTCAGGGTCAAGCAGTCCTCGCTGGTCGCCAGCTCGCGGTTGCCGTTGGCCTGCACACACCAGGGGCCCGGTTTGCTGGCATCACGGACTCCGGGCCACGGCGCGGCCGGCCGCGGTGGCTGCCACCGAAGCTCCCCGACTGGCGGGGCGGCATACGGGATACCGGCGAAGAAGCGGTAATCCGCGTCGACGACGCCCCGCAGCTCTCCGGTGCCGATGCTCACCACAGCGGGATTGATCGGACGCGCGGCACCGGGAGGCGTGGTTTGCGGCGTCGCGCTGTCGCCGCGCCCGCATCCCGCCACCGCGATCAGCGCAGGGACGGCCATCAGCAGCGCGATGGCGCGCGTCGCTGCGCGGCCCCCTGATCCGGTTGGCACATTTCCGAGGGTAAGGCACGAGCGGGCAAACGGATCCGCGCAAACCGCCGCACACGCCGCGCCGATCACCGACACTGAGGAAGTTGACATGTGTCAAAACCCCCGCCGAGCGTTGAGGAGCACCGATGAGCACGCCCATCGTGGACCAGGCCGCCCAGGTCTTCGCCGACCCGACCGCCTACGCCGACGAGCCCCGGCTGCACGCGGCGATGACGCACCTGCGCGCCCATGCGCCGGTTTCGCTGGTCGATTGCCCGCCCTACCGCCCGTTCTGGGCCATCACCAAGCACGCCGACGTCATGGACATCGAGCGGGACAACGCCCTGTGGCTCAACGGACCAAGGCCGGTGCTGGCCACCGCCGAGGCCGACGACATGGCGCAGGGCCTGCTGGACTCGGGTATGGGGCTGCGCACCCTGATCCACATGGACGACCCGCAGCATCGGGTGGTGCGGGCCATCGGCGCGGACTGGTTCCGCCCCAAGGCAATGCGCGCGCTCAAGGTGCGCGTCGACGAGCTGGCAAAGACGTACGTCGATCGGATGGCGGCCGCCGGGCCGGAATGCGATTTCGTGCAGGAGGTCGCGGTCAACTATCCGTTGTTCGTCATCATGTCGCTGCTGGGCCTGCCGGAATCGGACTTTCCGCGGATGCTCAAGCTCACCCAGGAGTTGTTCGGCGGCGATGACGAGGAGTTCAAGCGCGGCACCAGCCTGCAGGAGCAACTGGAAGTGCTGATGGACTTCTTCGGCTATTTCAACCGGCTCACCGCCGCCCGCCGCGAGCAGCCGACCGACGACCTGGCGTCGGCGATCGCCAATGCCCGCATCGACGGCGAGCCGCTGTCCGACGTCGATACCGCGTCCTACTACGTCATCATCGCCACCGCCGGACACGACACCACCAGCGCCACCATTTCCGGCGGGCTGCGCGCGCTGATCGAGCACCCCGACCAGCAAGACCGGCTGCGTAACGACCTCGATCTGATGCCCACCGCCGTCGAGGAGATGATCCGCTGGGTCACCCCGGTCAAGGAGTTCATGCGCACCGCCACCGCGGACACCGCGGTGCGGGGAGTGCCGATCGCCGCCGGCGAATCGGTGTACCTGTCGTATGTGTCGGCCAACCGGGACGAGGAGGTGTTCGACGACCCGTTCCGCTTCGACGTCGGCCGCGCGCTCAACCATCACCTGGCGTTCGGGTACGGCGTGCACTTCTGCATGGGTGCGGCGCTGGCCCGCATGGAGATCAGCAGCTTCTTCACCGAACTGCTGCCACGGCTGAAATCCATTGATTTCAACGGTGACCCGCAACTGATCGCCACCACGTTCGTCGGTGGGCTCAAGCATCTACCGGTTCGCTATCAGCTCGTCTGAACCTCGTCGCTCTTGGCGAAGGCGTACAGGAAGCCTGCCACCGCCGCGCGGGCACACGCCTGGTAGTCGAAGTCGGCCAGCGTGCTGAGCTTGCCCACCACGACCGGGCCGAGCAGCAGCGCCACCGCCTGGCCACGATCGACGTCGCGTAACTCGGCCGTCGCCTGCGGGCTGTCGAAGATGGCGTCGAACGGCTCGGCATAGAGCTGGGCAACGCGCTCCCGCAACGTGCGGACCTCACCGGTGTCGACCGGGTTGGGCACCTGTTCCAGTCCGCTGCCCAGCGCCAGCCACGACATGGCGGTCACGGTGATCGGCGTTTCGGAGATCACCTGCGCCCACTCCAGCACCAGCGCGGTCAACCGCTCCTGCAACGAGCCCTGCGCCGGCGGCATCGGGCTGCGCGGCAGCAGGGTCTGAAAGGCCGCTGCGCGCAAGTCATCTCCGCTGGGAAAGTGCCGGTACAAGGTCGCCCGCGCGACATTCGCGGCCCGCGTGACCGCGTCTACGGTCACCGCGCTGGGTCCACCGGAGCGCAACAGCGCCGCCGCCGCTTCCAGCAGCCTGGCCCGCGAGCGCGCCGGTCTGGGGTCACTGGTCCGCGCGATCAACGTCCACCTCCGAGAAACAAGACTATCAATCTTGGACCGAGACTATTAGTCTCATAAGTTGGATCCGACGGGGGTAAGGATGTGCAGATGGTCGAGACGCTGACCGACTCCGATCAGCACGCCGCGTCTGCCCTGGGGTCCTCCCGGGCCCGGACCTGGACGCTGATCGTGGCCTGTATGGGCGTCACCCTGGTGATCAGCTCGATGATCGCGCTCAACACCGCACTGGGCGATATCGCGGTCGCGACCTCGGCGACCCAGACCCAGCTCACCTGGGTGGTGGACGGTTACACGCTCGTCCTGGCGTGCCTGCTGTTGCCCGCGGGTGCCATCGGCGACCGCTACGGCCGGCGTGGCGCACTGCTGGTCGGTTTGTCGATCTTCACGCTGGCGTCGTTGGCGCCCACCATGTTCGACACGCCGATGCAGATCATCCTGGCCCGGGCCGCCGCCGGCGCCGGCGCCGCGTTCGTCATGCCGGCCACCCTGTCGCTGTTGACCGCGGCGTATCCAAAATCACAGCGCTCCAAGGCGATCGGAATCTGGGCCGGCCTGGCCGGGTCGGGGGCGGTGCTCGGCATGCTGGGATCGGGCGTGCTGCTGCTGCTTTGGCCGTGGCAGTCCATCTTCTGGGCGTTCACCGGGGCCGGCGCCCTACTGACCGCGCTGACCTTCACCATCCGATCCTCGCGTGACGCGCATGCCACGCCGTTGGACTGGCCCGGCGCGGTCCTGATCGCCGGATCGGTTGCGGTGTTCGTGTTCGGCATCGTCGAGGCTCCGGTCCGCGGCTGGACGGATCCGCTGGTTTACGGCTGTCTGGCGACCGGGGTTGCGCTGGCGGCGGCTTTCGCGGTGGTCGAGCTCCGCAGGCGTCATCCGCTGCTGGACATCCGGCTGTTCGGCAACCCCGGGTTCGCCACCGGTGCCGCGACCGTGACGATGATGTTCTTCGCCAACTTCGGCTTCTTCTACGTGGCGATGCAGCACATTCAGCTGGTGATGGGCTACAGCGCCATGAAAACCGCGTTGGCGCTCAGCCCGCTGATGGCACCGGTGCTGACGTTGTCGGTGCTGTCGCCCTGGCTGGTACCGCGCCTGGGCCTGCGGTTGACCCTCGGTGTCGGATTGCTGGTGATCGCAGCCGGATTCGCCTGCCTGCATGTCCTCGAAGTCGACTCACCCTACCGAGATCTGGCCTGGCCGCTGCTGATCATGAGCACCGGTATCGGAATGTGCACTGCCCCACCCACGTCCGCGATCATGACAGCGACACCGGACGACAAGCAGGGCGTGGCGTCAGCCGTCAACGACACCACCCGCGAAGTCGGTGCCGCGCTCGGCATCGCGCTGTCGGGTTCCCTGCTGGCGGCTCAGTACACCCGCGAACTCAGCCCGCACCTGAACGCGTTTCCAGAGGCAATGCGGGCACCGGCCACCCACTCGCTCGCCGAGGCATTGCAGGCGGCCAAGCAGTTGGGCCCGGCCGGCACCCCGCTGGCCCAGAACGCCAAATCCGCTTTCCTGGTGGCCGTCGAGTACTCGACCTGGACGATGGCGTGCATCCTGGCGGTCGCGGCGCTATTGATCGCACTGTGGGCGCCCGGCCGCGACGGGCGGCAGCTGCGTCCGGTCCGTCACCTTCTCGCCCTACTCGCCGCCCGACGGGACCGCGCCCGAGTCAGCCGTCTCGAATGAACCCGGCAGCGCGGTGCCCGAGCATCGCGATCGTGGCGTGCGGACCGCGGCTGGGAATGCCCGGCAGCACCGAACCGTCGACCACCCAGAGCCCGTCGATACCGCGGACCCGACACCGCTCATCGACCACCGCCCGCTCGTCATGCTCGGTGCCCATCGGCGCGGTGCCGCACAGGTGCTGCGAGGTGGCCCAGATCGCCGGGCCAACTTCCATTGCACCGCCGGTCAATTCGCGTGCCAGCTCCGCGCCCCGCCGCAAGTCGGCGACATCCTGCGGTTCGCTGTCGTAGCGATGCTCTATTCGGGGCGCGACTGTCGGATCGGCCGACAGCACCGTGATCCGCCCCCGCGCCCGCGGCTGCATCAACGCCACCCCGAGATGCGGCCAGTCGATGTGCCCGGTGACGCCATCACCGACCATCGCCGAAAATCCACCGGTGTAGGGCCGTATCTCGAGATCGTCCGGGGTACTCAGCACCACCTCCAGCACCGGGCGCCCGGCCGCTACCGGCCAATCGACCGGCAGCACCCATTCGGGATGGTCGATGCAGCTTGTTCCGACCGGCAGCGGCAACTCCAGGTCGATTCCGACCGCCCGCAACATGGCCTCATCGCCTACACCGGACAGCATCAGTAGACGCGCCGACTCAATCGCGCCGGCGCATAACACGATCCGATCGGCCAGCACCTCGACCGCTCCGTTGGGACCGACCGCATCCACACCCAACGCGCGCCCGGATGAAAGCCGCAGTCGCACCGCCTTCGTCTCGGGTACCACCGCCAGGTTGGGTCGGGTCAGCGCCGGCAGCAGATACCCGGCGCCGGGACCGGTGCGCACCCCGTCAACGATGTTGAGGGGCACGGCGCCCACACCGCGCGGCATGCCTCGTTGCGCACCGACGTCGTTGAGGTCAGCAAGCCAGCTGAATCCCATCTCGCGCGCAGCGTAAACGAATGCCGCTGTAATACCCTCTATTTCGCTGGTACGGCGCACCGGAATCGGTCCGCTGGCACCGTGGGCGGGACCATCGAAATCAAGGTCTGTCTCGATCGCCCGAAAGTCGTCGAGCACGTCCGACCACCCCCAGCCGGGCACGCCCCACGAATCGAAATCACGTGGCAGTCCGCGACAGAAATAGCCCCCGTTGACCGCACCGGAGCCGCCCACCGTCGCGCCCCGTACCAGGGTGACCGCGCTGGCGCGCTCCTCGGTCAGGTCGGCCTGATAGCGGTGCACCAGCCGACTGGCCAGCCCGATCGGCAGTCGCGTCCCGTCGGTTGTCTGGCTGAGCAAGCCCGGATCTGTCAGACCGACGCCCGCCTCGAGGACGATGACCGTGCAGCTGGGATCCGCGGAAAGCTGCTCGGCCAGAACCGATCCAGCACTACCCGCGCCGACGATCAGGACGTCGCTGTGTAGCGGTGCGGTCACCTGGTCAGGTTCGGATCTGCGGCTTGAGCGGGGCGATGTTGCGCTCCCGCACCACCCCGCCCCACAGGCCGGCCCCGTAGGCCAGGTCGTCCAGCCGCTTGAGCACCACATAGGCCAGCAGGCCGATGGGCGCCGAGTCGTCGTTGCGGGTCCGGGCATGGCGCAACCAGTCGACCACCCCGTCGATGATGGCGGCGATGATCACCACCTGGCGACACCGACGCGACAGCAAGGCAGCGAGCAGCGCGACCGGCCAGTAGTGGCGGCAGATCGCCGATGCCAGCTGCAGGCCGCCGGCGCCCAGACCCCGGGCTGTCACCACCGCGACATCCCACGGCCTGGTGTCGGGGCCGCGCAGGGCGTCGGCGACCCGGTTGCCGGTCAGCCCCGCCACCACCAGGGAGACCAGATACCCCAGCGCCGACCCCAGGGCCATCAGCACCCAGGGCACCAGCGTCCACCCGGAGATCACCAACGGCGCCGTCTTGTCCGGGTGCCGGATCGCCAGGGGGGCCGCCGAGCCACCGTAGAACGCTTTGCGCACGATCCAGTCCCGCAGCACGGTTCGGTGGTCATGCGCCACCAGCGCGACCGGCTCGTAGCGCAACCGTGCACCGGATTCGACCAGACGCCAACATAAGTCGACATCTTCACCGGACTGCAGGGTGTCGTCGAACCCGCCGATCCCGGACATCGCGGAGCGTCGGCAAATGATTGCTGCACTCGGAACGTAGGACACCGGACCGTAGGGAATGACCGGCGCCTCGCGCAACCCCAGGTCCAGCGAGGAGTGCACCGCCTCGTAACGCGCGACCAGATGATCGCTGCGGGTCAGGCTGATGATGCGCGGGGCGACCAACGCGACCGTGGGGTCGCAGAAGTGCCCGAGGAGGGCCTCCAGCCAGCCGCGACGCGGCACCACGTCGGAGTCCAGGAACGCGACGAAGTCGGTCGTGCAGGTCGCCAGGCCGGTGTTGCGGGCCGCCGCCGGCCCCCTGCTGACCGCATGCCGCAGCACCTCGACGTCGCAATGCGCACCGGCGAAATCGTCGTGGCTGACCGGAACCGACGACCCGTCGTCCACCACCACCACCCGCAGGCCACGCAACGACGACACCAGCCGATGCAGACCAGAACGGTTGTCCCGCACCGGAATAACGACGGTGACATCGCGGTGAGAAGGGCCGCCCGACGGCCGGGGATGCGCCACCGTCGCGTCGAGCAGGGTACGGGCCAGCTGCGCACTGACCGCGTCACGCACCTCCAGGCGGCCACCGGTCAACATGTCCTGAGCGGCGGGCGCCAACCGGAGCAGGCGGGTGGGCGATCCGCCCAGTAGCGCCGAGCCACGGCCCAACACCCGCACCCGTCGGTCGACCTGCACAGCAAACCCATCGGGCAGTCGGGTCTGGGTCATGCCAGCATCCCGTCGGCGCTCGGCGTCCAGCCACTGATCCGGCGGACGGCGCCGTCGACCATCTCAGTGAAGATGCGCTCGCCCTCCCCGGCGGTCGCTGTTGTGGGGTCCCCCAGCACACCAACCTCGCTCACCGCCGCTACTCCCCCGCGGCGCATCGTCGATATCAGCTCGGACAATGGCGCACTGTTGCCCGCACGCCAGCGGTCGGTGCGCACATCGGCCGGCGAAAGGTGCAGGAGTACCGAGGTTTCGGTGTGGCCGGCGTGGGCATCGGCGCCGGCCGCAGCGCACGGGCACCAACTGACGTCGCGGCCTTCGGCTCGCAGCCTGCGTACCGCGGTGGTCAGGGCCTCGATATTGCCGCCGTGGCCGTTGACGAACGCCAGCCGCAGCGCCCAGCAGGTGGCGGAGCGGCCGTACTCGACCAGCAGCGTCGTCAAGGCCTCCGTACCCAGCGAGATCGTCCCCGGGAAGCTCTGGTGCTCGCCGCTGGCGCCGTAGGCGAGCGGGGGCGCCACCAACCACTGCGCCGGCGGCTCGCCCGTCGGTGCCGCGCTCGACAGCCGCGCCGCGACGGCGCGGGCAACCGCGGTCGCGATGCGGGTGTCGGTGTCCAGCGGCAGGTGAGGCCCGTGCTGTTCGGTGGACCCCAGCGGGATCAGCAGCGTCGGCCATTGGCCCGGTAGCTGGCTCGACGTCGCATTGCCGAGTTCGCCGTGCACAGCCACCCGCCGATGGTAGGACGAATTCACCTGCCGTGCATAGATTGTTCGCAGGGTGAGCTGAAATTTTTTCGGCGATTCCGGCCCGTCGGACGTCCGTCGGACCACGTCCGCCACGCCTGTCCCGCCCGTACCACGGCGCGACGCCTGGCGCCGGCCAGCGCCCCCTGCCCGCTGGGCCCGCCCGCGGGGCCGGCGGTCGGGGCCGGGCCGCTCCGCCCGCCCGGCCTAGCCGGCGGGTACGCCGAGGGCTCGAGCAAACCCGTCCGGGATCAAGATGTGGTCGGGGGTGAGGTCGTGCACCGAGGCGCAGCCCAGGCCCATCAGCGCCGAGTCGATGCCACCGTGCAGGATGTCGAGCACGTTCTCGACGCCCGGCTGCCCGGCGGCCGCCAGGCCCCACAGATAGGCCCGGCCGATCATCACCGCGCGTGCGCCGAGGGCCAGCGCCTTGACGACGTCGCTGCCGCGCCGGATGCCGCCGTCCAGCAACACCTCGATCTGGTCACCGACGGCCTCGGCGACGGCCGGCAGCGCACGGATCGCAGCCGGGGTGCCGTCCAGGTTGTTACCGCCGTGATTGGACACCGAAATCGCTGTAACCCCCGCGTCGACAGCCCTTTTCGCATCGTCGACGCGCATCACGCCTTTGAGCATGAACGGTCCGCCCCACTGCTCGCGCAGCCAGGCGATGTCCTCCCAGGTGGGCGGCGGCGTGCCCATCCACTCCCCGTACGCCTCGAAGAACGGCGGTCCGGGCTCGCCGCGTCGGGCCTGGTTGGGCACGCGCAGTGTGGGTGGCCGAAGAGTCTTGCCCCAGCTCCACATGTAACGCGGCTTGGTGATGACCTCGGGCAACATCCGCACGATGGTGGCCAGGTTCATCTTTTCCGGAATCTTGGGGCTACCCCAGTCCCGGCCGTGCGAGAAGCTCCAGTCGGTGGTCGCGATCAGGCCCACCGCGCCGGCCGCCCGGGCCCGTTCGGCCCGTTCGGCGATCGCGTCGCGACCGCCCAGCCAGTAGATCTGGAAGAACGTCTTCGGGTTGGCGGCGATGACGTCTTCCATCGGCTTGCTGGCGAACGACGACAACCCCATCGCGGTCCCGCGAGCCGCCGCCGCCCGCGCCACGGCCACTTCGCCATCTGGGTCGACGGCCTGGACACCGGTGGGAGAAATCATCACCGGCAACGAGATCTCTTGCCCCATAACCGTTGTTGCCAGATCTCGCTTGGCTGGAGCGCCAACGACGTGCGGGGCGAAGCCCAGCTCGCTGAACGCTGCGACGTTGTCGCCGACCGTCACGCCCTTCTCACTGGCGGAAATCAGCGAGGAGTAAGCGGATTTCGGCAGCCGTTTGCGCGCCCGTTCCTGGGCGATGGCGACCGTCTCGAACCAAACATCACGAGCCATAATCTAAATTGGGCTTTCATTGCATAGGCGGGCCGGCGGACGCATCGACAGCGTCAACGGCACCGGACCGGTGATCGGTTTGCCGCGGGAATGGTCGGCAGCCGGGCGCGGCTTGTCGCGTTCCGCGGCCAACGCCGGGGCGCCGTAACCCTGCACACACTCCGGGTCAGGACCGTCCAGCGGAAGCCCGGTGAAGAACTTGGCCGCCATGCAGCCACCCCGGCAGCTGTCGTAGTGATCGCAGCTGCCGCAGGCGCCGGCGGACTGCGGTTCACGCAACTCGCGGAAGAGCGGAGCGTTCTTCCAGACGTTGTCGAAACCGCCATCGGACAACACATTTCCGGCCAGGAACCGATCGTGGATGGCAAACGGGCAGGCGTACACGTCGCCGACCGGATCGATCAGGCACACCACCCGTCCGGCCCCGCACATGTTCAGCCCGGCCAGCGCACCGGGTGCACCCAGCCCGGACAGGTGGAAGAACGAGTCGCCGGTGAGGACCCCCTCGCCCTTGGCCACCAGCCAGTCGTAGAGCTGAACCTGCTGAGCGGCAGTGGGGTGCAGGTCGTCCCACACGTCCGCGCCGCGGCCCGACGGCCGCAGCCGGGTGATCCGCAGGGTGGCGCCGTAGCGGCTGGCCAGCGCGGCGAAGTCGTCGAGCTGATCGACGTTGTGCCGGGTGACGACCACCGAGATCTTGGCGTCGCGGAACCCCGCGGCGGCGAGGTTCTCCAGCGCGCGCACCGCCATCTCGAACGAACCCTCGCCCCGCACCGCATCATTGATCTCCGCGGTGGCGCCGTCCAGCGAGATCTGGACGTCGACGTAGTCGCTGGCGGCCAGCCGGGACGCGACTTCGGGAGTGATCCGCACGCCGTTGGTGGAGAACTTGACCCCGACATGATGGGCGGTGGCATAGTCCACCAACTCCCAGAAGTCCGGGCGCACAGTGGGTTCGCCACCACCGATGTTGACGTAGAACACCTGCATGCGTTCGAGCTCGTCGATGATGTCCTTGCACGCCCTGGTGGACAGCTCGCGCGGATCGCGTTTGCCCGACGACGACAGGCAGTGCACGCAGGCCAGGTTGCACGCGTAGGTCAGCTCCCACGTCAAGCAGATCGGCGCGTCCAGCCCGTGCTCGAACTGCTCGATGAGACGGGGCACCGGTGCCACGGACGTCATTGTCCCTCCCTGGGAATCAGCATTTTCGAGTCCACCAGCACGCCCAGGGCGTGCAGGTACAGACCCTGGTCGGCGTCGTCGACTCCGGCTGCGCGACAGGCGGATCGGATATCGGGGTGATCCGCCAGGGACCGCACCACCTCGACGATGGTGCGGTTCTTCAGAAACGACAACTTGCGGGTGCCGAAGTGGTACAGCAGTGCACCGAACGGCTCGGGTCGCAGTGCCACCTGCGGGTGCAGGCCCCAGCTGCGATCGGGGTCGAACACCGGGGTGTCCGGCCGCAGGGCGGCCTCGGGCACGGTCAGTAGACCCCGCACATACCGTCGATGGACACCTCTTCGACCAGGGTCTCGGTCACGAGCTCTGTGCTCGATGTCGCCGGCGAAGTGGCTCCGGCGGCGCTATCGATCTTCTGGTTCTGGTCCATGACGCTGGCCTCCATAGTCGGGTTCGACAAGTCACTGTCGTGTCGGTCACAATCTTGGACAGAATATGGCATCGAGTGCCGTAAAGAAAGAGGGACTGCCGGATGGGGCGTGCCGCGGGATCGCAGTCCCGGCCACGGGCCGGGCGGCGCCGCTCCACGACGCCGCATCACATCACCGACGTGGCCATCGACCTGTTCGCGGCGCGGAGCTTCGACGAGGTCAGTGTGGACGACGTCGCACAGGCCGCCGGGATTGCCCGCCGCACCCTGTTCCGCTACTACGCCTCCAAAAACGCGATCCCCTGGGGTGACTTCGACGCGCATCTGCAGACGTTGCGTCAGCTGCTTGACGCGGTTGAGCCGGATGTCCCGCTGGGTGATGCGCTGCGCGCGGCGCTGTTGGCGTTCAACACCTTCGACGATTCCGAGAGCGCGCGGCACCGCCGGCGGATGCGGGTGATTCTGCAGACCGCCGAGCTGCAGGCGTACTCGATGACGATGTATGCCGGCTGGCGCGGGGTGATCGCGGAGTTCGTGGCCAAGCGGTCCGGCGCCAAGCCCGCCGACCTGCAGCCGCAGACGGTCGCCTGGACCATGCTCGGGGTCGCGCTCAGCGCCTACGAGTACTGGCTGGCCGATGAAGGCCAGTCGCTGACGGAGGCACTCGGCGACGCCTTCGACCTGATCTGGACCGCCAGCTGGAGCCGGCTCGGTGAGCCGTGAGCGCCTGTTGGCCGCCCTCACCGTGCAGGCACAGGCCTGCCGGGGGCTCGGTTCGCCGATGTATGCGGAGCTGCTGACGCAGATCATCGACGATGTCGCGGCCGACGGGGTGTTCGGCGAGATTCTCACCGGCCACGAGGACGATCCCGGCGCCTCAGCGCTGGCCCTGCGGCTGCTCGGTGGCCTGCACCGGTTGGTTCTCGACGGCCGCGCGCCGGCGTTGCGCCGCTGGTACCCCAGCGTCGGCGGTGCCTGGCACGCCGCGTCCGCCTGGCCGGATGTGGTCGGTGCCGCGCGACGCCAGATCGCACCGCTGCGGACGGCGCTGGAGCATCCGCCGCAGACCAACGAGGTCGGCCGGTCTGCCGCGTTGATCGGCGGGTTGCTCTTCGTATTGCACCGGTTCCCGTTACCGGTACGGCTTTTCGAGATCGGGTCTAGTGCCGGCCTCAATCTGCGCGCCGACCATTTCCGATACCGCTTCACCGGCGGCGGCTGGGGCCCGGCCGGTTCGCCGGTCGTGGTCGATGACGCGTGGCGCGGCACGCGCCCACCCGATGCGGGCCTGCGGATCGTCGAACGGCAGGGCTTCGATATCGCGCCCGTCGACATCACCGACGATGACGGCCGACTCCGGCTGCTCAGTTATGTCTGGCCGGACATGCCGGTGCGGTTGCACCGGTTGCAGGCGGCGATCGACATTGCGCGACGAGTTCCCGCGGGTTTGGACCGGATATCAGCAGCCGAGGCCGTCAGCGGGTTACGCGTCGCCCGCGGCACCCTGACCGTGCTGTGGCACTCGGTGATGTGGCAGTACCTGAGCGCGGCCGAACAGCGGCGGGTCGATGTCGCAGTCACCGCACTCGCCGAGCACGCCGATGTCACAGCGCCATTCGTGTGGCTGACCCTGGAACCTCAACGCCGCACACCCGGCTCACCGCACGAGTTTCTGGTGCGGGCCCGCTGCTGGCCGGAGCACACCGACGAGATCCTCGGAGTCAGCGCGCCGCACGGCCCGCCGGTCACCTGGGAGTGAGTGGCCGTCCCGTCGCGCGACCGTGCGCAGTTGTACGCCAACACGCCACGAAATCTGGCATTCTGCGCACGCTCGCGCTCGGAAGCCTACCCGCCCAGGACCTCGGAGATCGGCGCGCCGGCGGCGATCTTGGACCGGGCCTTCATCACCTTGGCCGACATCCCGCCGCCGACCACCGCCACCAGCGCACCCGCACGCTCGAAGTAGGCGAGGAACTTGCGCCCGTCGTCCTCCACCAGATGCACGGTGTCGGTGGCCAGCGGTTCACCCAGGCACTGGATCTTGACGTCGTACTGATCGCTCCAGAAGTAGGGCACGACCACTTTGGGTTCGGATTCGTGCCCCAGCAGCGCCGGCACCACGACCCGGGCCTGCTCGGCGACGTTGCTCCAATGCTCCACGCGCACTTGATGTCCGGCCGAGTCCCGCCACGAGGCGGCGTCGCCGAGCGCCCACACATGCGGCGCGCTGGTACGTCCGGCAGCATCGCAGATGATTCCGTTGTCGACCTGCAGGCCGCTGTCTGCCAGCCAGTCAGTGGCCGGTCGCGAGCCGATGCCGACCACCACCAGGTCGGCGCTCAGCTCGGTGCCGTCGGTCAACACCACGGCCTCGATGTGGTGTTGACCGCGCACCTCGGCGACCCCGACGCCGGTACGCACGTCGACGCCCTCCTCGCGGTGCAGTCGGGTCACCAGCGCGCCGATCTGCTCACCGAGCACCGAGGCCAGCGGGGTGGGCTGCGGTTCCACCAGCACCACCTCGATGCCCAGCGCTCGCATGCTGGCCGCGACCTCGCAGCCGATGAAGCCGGCGCCGACGATGACGGCGTGCCGCGCGGTCGACGCGTGCTGGCGCAGCGCGAGGCTCTCCTCGACCGACCGCAGCACCCGGATGCCTTCCAGGTCGGGGAAGGCCGGGATGCGGCGCGGCACCAGGCCGGTGGAGATGACGAGTTCGTCGTAGCCGATCACGGAGCCGTCAGCCAGGGTCACCGCCTGGGCGGCGGTATCGATGCCGGTGGCCGCCGAGCCCAACCGCAGCGTGATGTTGTTGTCGTCGTAGAACTCTCGCGGTTTGAGCGTCACGTCGTCGACGCCGCTGTGCAGGACCTCCTTGGACAGCGGCGGCCGGTCATACGGAAGATGCACCTCGTCGCTGACGATGGTCACCGGACCCGCGTAGTCCGACCGACGCAGTTGCTCGGCGGTGCGAGCAGCGCCCAACCCCCCGCCAACGATCACGATGCCGTTGCTGGATGCGCTAGTAGTCACCTGGCGTTTCTACACGATTACGGAACAGAATGGTTCGTTACCCCGCCAGCCCGGGACCTATCGATCAGGTTGGACAGCACGACGATGCTCTCGCTGCGTTCGATGTCGGCGCTGCCGCGGATGCGTTCCAGTGCCTCCTCCAGGTGACTCATGTCGCGGGCCAGCACGTGCAGGATGGCGTCGGCGGTGCCGGTGACGGTGGCGGCGTCGACCACCTCGGGAATGTCCGCCCAGGCCCGCCGCAGCTCGTCGGGTGCGATCCGGCCATGGCAGTAGACCTGAACGTAGGCCTCGGTGCGCCAGCCCAGGGCGTTGCGGTCGATGACGGTGGTGAATCCTTTGATCACACCGCTATCCATCAACCGGTCGACCCGACGTTTTACCGCCGGCGCCGACAGGTTCACTCGCTCCCCGATCTCGGCGAACGTTGCCCGTGCATGCTTGGCGAGCTCGGCGAGAATCTGGTCGTCGACGGCATCGAGCCGGTCCATCCCCACCAGCCGGCCCCCTTTCGGACGCAACAGACTGCTATCTTCTGCGATTCTATGCAATAAATATGGATCATCAACGCAACAGCCGGTGATTGATTGTCTCCGCGTGGGCTCATATCGTCGGATTATGACGATTTTCGATGTCGTCACGGCCGGCGCGCCCGCGCGGCACCCCGAACGCACCGCGCGGCCCCGCCACTACGTGATGACCCCGCCGAGACACTTCGACATCCGGTACGCGATCAACCCGTGGATGAACCCCACCACGCCCGTCGACACGGCCGCCGCGCTCACCCAGTGGGAGCACCTGTGCCACGTCTACCGGGGGCTGGGCCACACCGTCGACCTGGTCGAGCCGGTCGCCGGGCTACCGGACATGGTGTTCGCCGCCAACGGCGGGCTGATCATCCACGACACCGCGATTGTCGCTCGGTTCACCTATCCGCAACGCCGGGCCGAATCCGTCGCCTACGCGCGGTGGATGGCGTCGCACGGCTATAGCCCGGTCAGTACGCTTCACCTCAACGAGGGGCAGGGCGATCTGATTGCGATTGGCGGAATCCTGCTGGCGGGCACGGGTTTCCGCACCGACGTCCGCGCTCACGCCGAGATCGCCGCTCTGGTCGGAATGCCGGTCGTCAGCCTGGAACTGGTCGATCCGCGCTTCTACCATCTCGATACCGCGCTGGCCGTGCTGGACGACGCCACCATCGCCTACTACCCGCCCGCGTTCGCCGCTTCCGCCCGCGCCCAGCTGGAGTCGCTGTTTCCCGACGCGATCGTGGTCGCCGGCAGCGACGCCGACGTCCTCGGCCTCAACGCGGTGTCCGACGGGCGCCACGTGGTGCATCCCGCCGCCGCGGTCGGGTTCGCCGGGCAGTTGCGCGATGCCGGGTTCGTGCCGATCGGCGTCGACCTGTCCGAACTGCTGAAGGGCGGCGGATCGGTGAAATGCTGCACGCTGGAGGTGTATTCGTGACGGTGCTGGAAAGCCCGGGCACGCGCACCGCGGCGGCGGTCGCGCTGGACATGCGCTACGCCGCGCACAACTACGCCCCGCTGCCGGTGGTGGCGGCCCGCGCCGAGGGCGTGTGGATCACCGACGTCGAGGGTCGCCGCTACCTGGATTGCCTGGCCGCCTACTCGGCGGTGAACTTCGGGCATCGCAATCCGGAGATCACCGCGACGGCTCACACACAACTGGACGCGGTCACGGTGGTCAGCCGTGCCGTGCACGCCGAGGCGCTGGGACGGTTCTGCGCGGCGCTCGCCGGGCTCTGCGGCAAGGACATGGTGTTGCCGATGAACACCGGCGCCGAGGCGGTGGAGAGCGGGATCAAGGTTGCCCGCAAGTGGGGAACCGACGTCAAGGGCGTTCCGGCGGGCCGGGCGAACATCGTGGTTGCCGACAACAACTTTCACGGCCGGACCATCAGCATTGTCAGCTTCTCGTCCGACGAGACGGCGCGCCGCGGCTTCGGGCCGTTCACCCCCGGCTTCCGGTCGGTGCCGTTCGGTGACGCCGACGCGGTGGCGGCCGCGATCGACGCCGATACCGTCGCGGTGCTGCTGGAGCCGATTCAGGGAGAGGCCGGGATCATCGTGCCGCCCGAGCACTACCTGCCCGCGGTGCGGGCGATCTGCACCGCGGCCAACGTGCTGCTGATCGCCGATGAAATCCAGTCCGGCCTGGCCCGGACCGGACGCACCTTCGCCTGCGACCACTGGGGTGTGGTGCCCGACATCTACCTGCTGGGCAAGGCGCTCGGCGGTGGGGTGGTGCCGCTGTCGGCGGTGGTGGCCGACCGCGGCATCCTGGGCGTACTTCGACCTGGCGAACACGGTTCGACGTTCGGCGGAAATCCGTTGGCCGCCGCGATCGGCAGCACCGTCGTGTCGATGCTGAATCGCGGCGAGTTCCAACACCGCGCAACCGAGCTCGGCGCGCTGATGCAGGAACGCCTGCGGGAGTTGCGCGGTCGTGGGGTGCTGGCGGTACGCGGCCGTGGGTTGTGGATGGGGGTCGACATCGATCCACGCCTGGGCTCCGGCAGACAGATCAGCATGCGGCTAGCCCAACACGGGGTGCTGGCGAAGGACACCCACGGCCCGACGCTGCGCTTCGCTCCCCCGCTGGTGATCACCGCAGCGGAGATCGACTGGGCCGTGGACCAGTTCGCACAGGTGCTGGCTGATTCCGCCGGACATTGAGATCGCGTCCAGGGTCGTGGATCGGGCACGCATCGCAGCCCTCACCGCAATCGCACCGATGAGCGCGGACGGGTCAGTACTTGAGCACACCCTTGTCGACCGGGATCTGGGCCCCCGACAGGGTTCCCGACCCGTCGCCGGCCAACCAGGCCACCACATCGGACACCTCGTCGGGGCGCATGAAGCCCTTCGGCTGCAGCGGCATCGGTGCGAAGCTGTGCACGTAGTGGGGGTATTCGGCGAACACCTTCATCATCGCTTCCGGCTCGATCATCGGGGTGTCCACCGAGTACGGGTGGATCGAGTTGACCCGGATACCGAATTCGGCGGCCTCCAGCGCCAACGAATTGGTCAGCGCGACCAGCCCGTACTTGGACGCCGAGTAATGGCCGTTGCCCGGGGTGGCCTTCAGTCCGGCCGACGAGCTGACGATCACCACCGAGCCGCCGTTGCCGGCGTCGATCATCGCCGGCAGCACCGCGCGCACCGTGCGCCAGGTCCCGGACAAGTTGATGTCGATGACGGTGTCCCACTGCTCGTCGGACAGTTCCCACAGGCGCCCCCAGCTCAACACGCCCGCGTTGGCCACCAGAATGTCGAGCCGGCCGAACTGCTCGACGCCGTCGGCAACCAGCTCGCGCAGCGCCGCGTCGTCGCGGATGTCGACCGGGCGCGCCAGGATCTTGCGTCCTTCGGCTTCCACCGCGCGTACCGTCTCGGCGAGGTCCTCCGGCGTCGCCGCCGTGTAGGTGATCGTCTCGGAAGCCGGAGCGCAGATGTCGGAGGCGATGATGTCGGCACCCTCTCGCGCCAGTCGCACCGCGTGAGCCCGACCCTGTGCGCGCGCGGCCCCGGTGATGAAGGCGACCCGTCCCTGCAAAGTCCCGTTAGCGTTCACGTCAATAGGCTAGCAGCAGAATTAGAACGTGTTCTACTGTCCGCCAACCCTCATAATTCGGCGATGATCTGCTGCCGTTTCTGTGCGTACTCGTCGTCGGTCACGACACCGGCGATCCGCAACGCGTCCAACTCCTGCAGACGCTGCGCCGCCGACCGTGGCTCCGCGGTGCCGCCCCCGGTGCGCTGCTCGGCGGCGCGTCGGACCACCGCCGACACCTGTTGACGCACCACCGGGTTGGATCGGATGTCCATCGTGCCGTGGGCCGCCGCCACACCATTGGTCCGCAGAATCTGCAGGATCTCCATCAGCGGGCCGGCCTGACCGGTGAGGTCATAGGTCCGGTTGTCCTCGGCGAGGGTGAACTGGGCCGGGACCGTACCGCTGAGCAATGCGCTGCGCTGCCAGTCGATTTGATAGTTGTTGGTGGCGGGATCAACGAGGACGGCCAGCTTGCGGCTGGAGATCATCGGCAGCCGTGTCACCGACGCGAGGACCCGATCCTGGGTGTCGAACGGCGCCAGCCCGGTCCCCTCGATGTGCAGGTCGAGTTTGATCAGCGGTTGCTCGTTGATCCGGGTTCCGGTCTCGTGCATCCCGGTCACCTGCGCCAGCGCCAGCACCCCGTTCTGTTCCAGGAATTGACTCTTGGCAGCTGATTTCGCGCCGAAATTCGTCAGCAGCAGTGCGACCAGAACGTCGGCGATGGTGACCAGCAGCCCGGCGTAGAGCATCCACTTCATCACGGACTGCTGGCCCACCGCGAAATAGACGATGAGGAAGATCGGCCCCACCAGCCCGCCGCACAGCAGCACCATGGCCTGGGCCTTCACATAACGCCACAACATCGCCACACCTTATCGGGCGCGCAGCCAACCCGCGGGGCAGTGCGCCCCGCCGTGCGGAATGCCTCCGCCTCCAGTGGCAATCTCACGACGCGACATGCCCGCGACGCGTCGTGAGATTGCCACTCGGCGAAGGGGTGCCCGCATCGGCCCGTGATGGGCAGACGCAGAAGCCCCCGAATCCTTGCGGATTCGGGGGCTTCCGACGGGGTTACTACTTGATGATCTTGGTGACCCGGCCGGCGCCGACGGTGCGGCCACCCTCACGGATGGCGAACCGCAGACCCTCGTCCATGGCGACGGGCTGGATCAGCTTCACGCTCATCTCGGTGTTGTCACCGGGCATCACCATCTCGGTGCCCTCCGGCAGGCTCACCACACCGGTCACGTCGGTGGTGCGGAAGTAGAACTGCGGGCGGTAGTTGGTGAAGAACGGCGTGTGGCGACCACCCTCGTCCTTGGACAGGATGTAGGCCTGGCCCTCGAACTCGGTGTGCGGGGTGGTGGTGCCGGGCTTGACCACAACCTGGCCACGCTCGACGTCCTCACGCTTGATACCACGCAGCAGCAGACCGACGTTGTCACCGGCCTGACCCTGGTCGAGCAGCTTGCGGAACATCTCCACACCGGTGACGGTGGTCTTGGTGGTTGAGGTCTTGATGCCGACGATCTCGACTTCCTCGTTCACGTTGACCACGCCGCGCTCGACACGGCCGGTCACCACGGTGCCACGACCGGTGATGGTGAACACGTCCTCGACGGGCATCAGGAACGGCTTGTCGGTGTCGCGGACCGGGTCCGGGATCGACTCGTCGACGGCCTCCATCAGCTCCTCGACGGACTTGACCCACTTCTCGTCGCCCTCGAGCGCCTTGAGCGCCGACACGCGGACAACCGGGGCGTCCTCGTCGAAGTCCTGGGCGGCCAGCAGCTCGCGGACCTCCAGCTCGACGAGCTCGAGGAGCTCCTCGTCGTCAACGGCGTCGGACTTGTTCAGCGCCACCAGGATGTAGGGCACACCGACCTGACGGGCCAGCAGCACGTGCTCGCGGGTCTGCGGCATCGGGCCGTCGGTGGCGGCCACCACCAGGATCGCGCCGTCCATCTGGGCGGCACCGGTGATCATGTTCTTGATGTAGTCGGCGTGGCCGGGAGCGTCGACGTGGGCGTAGTGCCGCTTGTCGGTCTGGTACTCCACGTGGGAGATGTTGATGGTGATACCACGCTGACGCTCTTCGGGCGCATTGTCGATCTGGTCGAATGCGCGCGACTCGTTCAAGTCGGGGTACTTGTCGTGCAGAACCTTGGTGATAGCCGCGGTCAGTGTGGTCTTGCCGTGGTCAACGTGACCGATGGTCCCGATGTTGACGTGCGGCTTCGTCCGCTCGAACTTCGCCTTCGCCACTTCTGTGTCCTCCTGGACTGTTGGTGCTGAGTTACAGCAGGTTGATCTTTTTTGTTGTTGCCACCGTAGCGGCCGGGGATTACTACGCGTAAGCCTGGCGGCCTACTCGCCCGTCGCCTTCGCGATGATCTCCTTCGACACCTGAGCCGGTACCTCGGCGTAAGAGTCGAACACCATCGAGTAATTCGCCCGGCCCTGGGTCTTCGACCGAAGGTCTCCAACGTAGCCGAACATCTCCGACAGCGGCACGTGCGCCTTGACAACACGCGCACCGCTGCGCTCTTCCATGGCCTGGATCTGGCCACGACGGGAGTTCAAATCGCCGATCACGTCGCCCATGTAGTCCTCGGGCGTGGTGACCTCGACGGCCATGATCGGTTCCAGGATGACCGGCTGAGCTTGCGCCGCAGCCTTTTTCAGGGCCTGCGAGCCGGCGATCTTGAAGGCCATCTCGGAGGAGTCGACGTCGTGGTACTGACCGTCGAGCAGGGTCACCTTCAGGTTCACCAGCGGGTAGCCGGCCAGCACGCCGTACTGCATGGCGTCCTGGGCGCCGGCGTCCACCGACGGGATGTACTCGCGGGGAACGCGACCACCGGTGACCTTGTTCTCGAACTCGTAGGTCGCACCGTCCTCGCCGTCGACCAGCGGTTCGAGCGCGATGAGCACCTTCGCGAACTGACCCGACCCACCGGTCTGCTTCTTGTGGGTGTACTCGACCTTGTCCACCGCCCGCTTGATGGTCTCCTTGTAGGCCACCTGCGGCTTGCCGACGTTGGCCTCGACCTTGAACTCGCGGCGCATCCGGTCCACCAGGATATCCAGGTGCAGCTCACCCATACCGCCGATGACGGTCTGGCCGGTTTCCTGATCCAAGTGCACCTTGAAGGTGGGGTCCTCTTCGGCGAGCTTCTGGATCGACAGCGACAACTTTTCCTGGTCGCTCTTGGTCTTGGGCTCGATGGCGACCTCGATGACCGGGGCCGGGAAGGTCATCGATTCCAGCACCACCTGGTCGTTGGGGTCGCACAGGGTGTCCCCGGTGGTGGTGTCCTTCAGCCCGATCACCGCGTAGATGTGCCCGGCGCTGGCCGTGTCCACCGGGTTCTCCTTGTTGGAGTGCATCTGGAACAGCTTGCCCAGCCGCTCCTTCTTGCCCTTGGTGGCGTTGACGACCTGGCTGCCGGAGTCGACCTTGCCCGAGTACACCCGGACGTAGGTGAGCTTGCCGAAGAACGGGTGCGTGGCGACCTTGAACGCCAGCGCGGAGAACGGCTCGTCGGTCGACGGCTTGCGCACGACCTCGACGTCCTCCTTGCCCGGAGCGTGGCCGATGGCCGCCGGCACGTCCAGCGGCGAGGGCAGGTAGTCGATGACGGCGTCGAGCATGGGCTGCACGCCCTTGTTCTTGAACGCGCTACCGCACAGCACCAGGTACGCCGAGGAACTAATGGTGAGCTTCCGCAGCGCGCCCTTGATCTCGGCGACCGTGAGCTCTTCTCCGCCGAAGTACTTTTCCAGCAGCACCTCGTCGGTCTCGGCGACCGCCTCGAGCAGCTTGTTGCGGTATTCGTCGGCCTTGTCCTGAAGCTCGGCAGGAATTTCGATGGTGTCGTAGGTTTCGCCGAGCTTGGTCTCACCGCGCCACACCTTGGCGTTCATCTCGACCAGGTCGACGACGCCCTCGAACCCGCCCTCGGAACCGACCGGCAGCTGGATCGGGATCACGTTGGCGCCGAGCCGCTCTTCCATGGTGCGCACCGAGAAGTAGAAGTCGGCGCCGATCTTGTCCATCTTGTTGACGAAGCAGATCCGCGGCACGTCATACTTGTCGGCCTGCCGCCACACCTGCTCGGACTGCGGCTCCACACCCTCTTTGCCGTCGAAGACCGCGACCGCGCCATCAAGGACCCGCAGCGACCGCTCCACCTCGACGGTGAAGTCGACGTGGCCGGGGGTGTCGATGATGTTGATCTGGTTGCCGTCCCAGAAGCAGGTCGTCGCGGCCGAGGTAATGGTGATACCCCGCTCCTGCTCCTGCTCCATCCAGTCCATCGTGGCGGCACCGTCGTGCACCTCACCGATCTTGTAACTGATACCGGTGTAGTAGAGGATGCGCTCGGTCGTCGTCGTCTTACCGGCATCGATGTGCGCCATGATGCCGATATTGCGGACCTTGGTCAGGTCGGTCAGCACGTCCTGTGCCACGGCAGTTATCCCACTCTTTCGATTGCTTGATTAGGTGTTGGATTGCACCCGGCGGCCACGTCGGCAGCCGCCGACGTGATCACCAGCGGTAGTGCGCGAAGGCCCGGTTCGCCTCGGCCATCTTGTGGGTGTCCTCGCGTCGCTTGACGGAGGCGCCCAGGCCGTTGCTGGCGTCCAGGATCTCGTTGGCCAGTCGCTCGACCATGGTCTTCTCCCGGCGCTGCCGCGAGAAGCTGACCAGCCAGCGCAGGGCCAGCGTGGTGGACCGGTCGGCCCGTACCTCGACTGGCACCTGGTAGGTGGCACCACCGACGCGTCGGCTACGCACCTCCAGCGCCGGCTTGACGTTGTCCAGGGCACGCTTGAGCGTCACCACCGGGTCGGTGCCGGTCTTGTCGCGGGCCTGCTCGAGCGCGCCGTACACGATGCGCTCAGCCAGCGACTTCTTGCCCTGGAGCAGGACCTTGTTGACGAGCTGGGTGACCAGCTGCGATCCGTAGACCGGGTCATTGACCAGCGGGCGCTTCGGCGCGGGCCCCTTGCGCGGCATTAGCTCTTCTCCTTCTTGGCGCCGTAACGGCTGCGAGCCTGCTTGCGGTTCTTGACACCCTGGGTGTCCAGCGAGCCGCGGATGATCTTGTACCGGACACCGGGCAGGTCCTTCACCCGGCCACCACGCACGAGCACCATCGAGTGCTCTTGCAGGTTGTGGCCCTCACCGGGGATGTAGGCGGTGACCTCCACCTGGCTGGTCAGCTTCACACGCGCGACCTTCCGAAGCGCCGAGTTCGGCTTCTTCGGGGTGGTGGTGTACACGCGGGTGCACACTCCGCGTCGCTGCGGGCTGCCCTTGAGGGCCGCGGTCTTGACCTTGGCGATCTTGTCGCGGCGACCCTTACGGACCAGCTGCTGAATGGTTGGCATCTACCGGCTTCCTGTGTTCTTTACGGCTTTACGTCTCTGTACTGCAGTTATGCCCTGTCGCGTTACCCCGCGGCCGGGCGTGTCGCACGCGTCGGTCACGGACTCGCTCCGTTGCACACTGGACATGCGAAGTGGCCCGGCGTGCGCGTTTTATGTCACCAAACGCGCCGCACGCGGCCAGGCACGAGCTATCACAATACCCGCCGGAGCTTGGGCAGGTCAAAGCAGGAGCAGCCGCGCACGCTACGGCTGGCCCGGGCCCCGCTGGCGTGCTCGGTCGCGCCCGTTACCGGCCCACACTAGTTCCTCGTCGGCACGCAGCTGCGGAGGTTCGAACCGCCAGCGTGGCAGGGCTTCGGGGTGCGCGCGCTGCAACCAGTCGACCATGCCTTCCCGGATGTTGCAGCGCAGGGTGAACAGCGCGTCGGAGTTGGATGCGCTCACGGTGATGCGCACCTGCAGGAAGCCGCCCACCGCGTCGAGGACCACCAGCGAGCCGGACCGGCCGTCCCACAGATCGCTGTCGGCGAGCTGGCGTTGCAACTCGGCGCGCATCTCATCGACGGGAACGGTGAAGTCCAGGTCGAACACCACGGTGCCGAGCAGGTCAGTGCTGTATCGCGTCCAGTTTTCGAACGGGGTGGTGGTGAAATAGGTGGTCGGCAGCACCAGACGCCGCTGATCCCAGACCTGCACCACCACGTAGGTCAAGGTGATCTCCTCGATACGACCCCATTCGCCTTCCAGCACCACGACGTCGCCGACCCGGATCGCGTCGGAAAACGAGATCTGCATTCCGGCGAACGCCGAGCCCAATGAGGTCTGGGCAGCCAGGCCGGCCACCACCGAGACCACGCCGGCCGAGGCGAACAGCGTCTTGCCGACCTGGGTGAACGACGGGAACGTCATCAGTACCGCAGCGCCACCCAGCACGAACAGGACAGCGATCGCCAGCCGGCGCAGCGTCATCGCCTGGGTTCGGATTCGCCGGTGTTGACGATTGACATCGGCGATGGCCGCGTCCCCGGCCGCGAACCGGGCCACGATGCGTCGTTCGGCAACCCGAACCAGACTGGCGAACAACCAGGTAACGGCGGCGATCGTCAGAATCCGCAGCAGGTGGTCGAGCTCGCCCCGCCAGGACACCGACGCATCGATGGTGCTGTCGACGGTGATGTGCGCGGCGATCACCATCAGCAGCACGCGGAACGACCGGCGGGTCAGCAGCTCCAGGTCGTGGATCAACCCGCTGCGCCGGCAGATGGGGCGCACCACCCACGACAACGCCCAGCCCAACAGATAGGCACCGGTGATCGCACCGGCCAGCCAGGCCAGGTTCACGCTGAGATGGGTGGCGGACGCAAGCTCGATCGCCTGGTGCATGGTGCTATCAGCTCCAGCATGTCGGGGTCGGTGAGTCGGCTGCCCCGAGTCTAGGTGAGCCCGTCCGGTCCATCAGAGCCGCAGGTCACGGCACCGCACCCGGCTATTTGCTGCGATGCTCCAGGCCGGCGGCCAGCCGCAGCAGCATGTCGGAGAACACCGCGTCGGTGTCCAGGCCGTCCATCACCCCGGTCATCTCCAACAGCACAAAACCGTGCATCGCCGACCAGAACTCCAGCGCTGCATAGAACGCCTCCTCGCCGTCGATGCCGTAGGACGACAGCACCGCGATGACCGGCGCGGCCGCTCCCCGGGTGGCGGCGGTGTACTCCGGGTCGTCACCACCCAGCGGCATCCGGGTGAACGCGGAATACCGGCCCGGGTGATGGTGGGCGTAGCTGCGGTAGGCGCCGGCCATGACCAGCACCGCGTCGTCGCGGCTACGACCCTCACCGACCTGGTTCAGCATGCCGATGATGTCGTCGATGACCCGCATCCGCACCGCGCGGCGCAGGTCCTCGAGGCTGTGCACGTGGTTGTACAGCGACGGACCCTTGGTGCCGAGCTGCGTCGCCAGCGCGTTGATGGTCAGCGCGTCCCAGCTCTCCCGGTCCAGGAAGGTGAGCGCGGCGTTGACGATGATGTCGCGGCTGAGCTTGACCGACCGGGACGGCTTTCCGCCGGCACGCGAACGACCACCCGCTGCCTGCGGTACTGGTCCTGCTGCCATAACGCTCGCCCTTCAGTTGGCCTGACCGACCTCAGCGCAGGCCGATCAGCGAAGAACTCTAGTTGACGCGGCGGGCCCGCGGTGCGCCCGCCGCAAAGCCTTTTCTAGGCGCTTGCGAGCCGTTTTGCCGAGATTCGTCCGCTAAGTGGGACAACCCGACCATCCACAGCCGCGTTGGACGTAGGCTCCAACCGGACCGATGACGAGAGGGGCCCGACAGTGAAATCGATCTCCCTGGGTGGGGCGCTGATGGCCTGTGCGATGACCCTGCCCATCGGCTTGGCGCTCGGGACCCCGATTGCGCACGCCATCAACGGCGACACCCACATCACCGGGCAGGGCGTGGTGCAGACGCTGGATTGCAACGACTCCACCCTGTTCGTCAACGGCTCGCAGAACATCATCCACGCGCTGGGCAGCTGCTGGGCGATCAACACCCAGGGCTCCTCGAACACCGTCATCGCCGACAACGTGGTCAACGACATCACCGTGTACGGCTACGACCAGACGGTCTTCTACCACACCGGCGACCCCTACATCAACGACGTCGGCCGCCAGCTTCAGATGACCAACCGCATCATGCGGGTGTCCGGCTAATCCGAGCTCGGCTGCGCCCGCAGGTCAGGTCGGGGCACCGTGCCGGCCAGCACCGTCGGCGAATCGCTTTGCGCCCGCGAGAGTTTCGGTAGCCACCCGCGCCAGGCTGCCGAATTCAACGTCCATGGCCTCGGATTCGCTCATCCCCCACTGGTTGATCGCCGAGTTGCGGTCCGAGCGCAGGCACTGTTGCGGTAGCGCGGCCAGTTGCGCGGCCAATTCCTCAGCCGCCTGCCGCGCCTGCCCCTTGGGTACGACGCGGTTCGCCAGGCCGATCGCCAGGGCCTCGGCCGCGTCCACGGCGCGACCGGTGAGGATCAGATCCATTGCCCGGCTGTGCCCGATCAGCCGGGGCAGCCGCACGGTTCCGCCGTCGATCAACGGCACGCCCCAGCGCCGGCAGAACACCCCGAACACCGCGTCCTCCTCGGCCACCCGCAGGTCGCACCACAGCGCCAGCTCCAGGCCCCCCGCGACCGCATAACCGCTGACCGCGGCGATCACCGGCTTGGACAGCGCCATCCGCGACGGCCCCATCGGGCCTGGGCCGGTGCGGTGCGCCGGGTTGCCCTCGGGGGTGCCGATCGCCTTGAGATCAGCTCCGGCGCAGAAGGTTCCGCTCTCCCCACACAGCACCGCCACCGCTGCGGTGTCGTCCCGGTCGAATTCGTCGAATGCCGCATACAGGGCTGCCGCGGTGGGGCCGTTGACGGCATTGCGCGCGTGCGGCCGGTCCAGGATCACCGTGGTCACCGCGCCGTTGCGTTCCACCCGCACCGGATCGCTCATCTCGCCTCCCTCGTCGATCAGTCCAGTCGCCGGCCGAGTTCGGCGGCGAAGTCGGTGTAGGCGCCGCGCAGTCGGGTACCGGGCCAACCGGGCGGCAGCAGCGTGTCGGGCAGTACCGGATCGGTGAGCAGGTGCCGCACGATCGCCGCCGCCACGACGAATCGTCCGGGGACGTCGTCGGCCTCGGCCATGGCGGCGATCAGGTCGTCTCCGGTCTGCATCCAGGTCGGCAGATCCCAGAGCTGCCCGGCCAATTCGGCGGGTCGGTCGTCGCGGGCGTTGAGCAACCGCACCCGTGACAGGGTGTCGGCATCGAAGGTGACCTCGATGTTCTCCGGCCGCATCCACACACCTTCACGCAACTCGGCGAACCGGCTGCGCTGCAAGGTGGTCCGCAACGTGGAGCGGGTCCGGGCATCGGCACCGATGTTGGTGATGACCAGCATCATCCAGCCGCCGCGCCAGGTGTGCACGCGCGGCCACACGGCGTCGTCTTGGCGGCGCTGGCGGTCCAGCAACCGGTCGGAGAGCCGGTAACCGTCCGCCGACCGGACCAGGTCACCGCCGGCGACCATCCGGGTCAAAGCCACCCGCAGCGTCGCCTCTTTGATGCCGAAATCGGCTGTCAGCCGGACCAAGTCACCGGCGGCGGCGTAGGCGGGGTGGGCGCCCAGGAGAACCGACAGCACCACCGAGCGGGCCGTCATGCGCGCCAGCGTCTCCGGCCGTGCCGGTCCCGCAGTCTCGGATCGGGGACTGTGGTGTCCGCGGGCGGGAGCCGTCGACATGGTTGCGGGTCAGACCTGCGAGGCGCGGCGGCCGTAGTCGCCGTAGGGCTCGTCGCGGTGCCGCACCGCCTCACGGAAGCCGTGCTGCACCGCGTCGGCCACGAAGGCGTGCCCTTCCGGGGTGTGCCGGGCGACGCCGTCGAACACCGTGCTGACCATCCGGCTGGTGGCCACCCCCTGTTGCAGCAGCGGGGCGTTGAGTGCGAGCTTGGCCATGATCAGTTGGTTGACCGGCATCGCGGCGATGCGAGCCACCAGCCGCTCGGTGCGCTCGTCGAGGTCCTGCGGGGCGGGGGCTTCGATCGCCAGGCCCCATTCGGCGGCTTGCGCGCCGGTGATGCAATCCCCGGTCAGCAGAAGGCGTTTGGCCCGCTGATCACCAAGCCGGTGCGCCCACAACCCGGCCGCCGGGATCCCCCACACCCGGGTGGGCGGGTAGCCGATCTTGGCGTCCGATGCCGCGATCACCTGGTCGGCGTGCAGCGCGATGTCGGTGCCGCCGGCCACGCAGTAGCCGTGGATCTTGACGACGGTCGGCTTGTCGGCATGCATCAGCGAGGAGAACCCGCGCACAAACCGGCTCATCATCTGGTAGTCGATCATCGGGTCCCACGGCTGGTCGGCCTGGTGGTTGACGGCCTGGGTCTTGCCGTCGAGCACGGTGCCTTTGTAGCCGCGGTCCCCACCGGCCGACGAGGACCCGTCGGCGTAGGCGGACAGATCGAAGCCGGCGCAAAAGCCCTCGCCGCGACCGGAAACCAGGATCACGTGCACGGCGGGGTCCAGGTCGGCGCGCTCGACGAGCGCCGACAGCTCCAGCGGGGTGTCGGCGACGATCGCGTTGCCCTTGTCGGGGCGGTTGAAGGTGATTCGGGCTACCCGGTCGGTGACCTCATAGGTCATCGTCTTCAGGTTGTCGAAATCGACCGGCCTGATCGCGTGGGTCATCGGCGCCGCTCCTCGTCAGTACTTCGCTTGGCATCGTTGTGCGCGCGGGTACTCACCCCTTGACCAACGCCCGCTCGAGGATCGACGCCAGGTCCAGGCCGGTCGGCAAGGTGCCGAACGCCCCACCCCAGCTGCCGCCCAACCGGGTGGCCGCGAACGCCTCGGCGACGGCCGGGTGTCCGTGTCGCACCAGCAGTGAGCCCTGCAGCGCCAGGCAGATGTCCTCGGCGACCTGGCGGGCCCGGTATTCGGCGGACTCGAAGTCCTTCAGCTGGGACTTGAGCTTGTCGAGGTGTGCGTCCAGGCGCGCGTCCTGCCCGGCGGTCTGGCCCAGTTCGTCGAACAGCACCTCGATGGAGTCGGGACGAGTTGCCATGGCGCGCAGGGTGTCCAGTGCGCTCACGTTGCCCGACCCTTCCCAGATGCCCATCAGCGGCGCCTCCCGGTACAGCCGTGGCATGCCGGAGTCCTCGATGTAGCCGTTGCCGCCCAGACATTCCAGCGCTTCCACCGCGTGCGGGGTGGAGCGTTTGCACACCCAGTACTTCGACGCCGCCAGGCCGATGCGGCGCAACAGTCCTTCGCGTTCGTCGCCCCGGATAGCCCGGTCGGTGGCACCGGCCATCCGCATGGCGACGATGGTGGCGGCCTCGGCTTCCACCGACAGGTCGGCCAACACATTGCGCATCAGCGGCTGGTCGATCAGATACTCGCCGAACGCCTTTCGGTGCTGGGTGTGATACATCGCCCGGGTCAGGCCGGTACGCATGCTGGTGGCGCTGCCCAGTGTGCAGTCCAGTCGAGTGAGGTTCACCATCTCGATGATGGTGGCCACGCCGCGGCCCTCCTCCCCGACCAGCCAGGCGATCGCACCGTCGTATTCGATCTCCGAGGAGGCGTTGGCGTGATTGCCCAGCTTGTCCTTGAGCCGCTGCAGGAACATTCGGTTGCGGGTGCCGTCGGGCAGCACCCGCGGAACCAGGAAGCAGCTCAGCCCGCCGGGTGCCTGTGCCAGGGCCAGGAAGATGTCGCACATCGGCGCCGAGGTGAACCACTTGTGCCCCCTCAGCGAGTAACTGCCGTCGGTGTTGGGAGTGGCCGAGGTGGTGCCGGCGCGCACGTCGGAGCCGCCCTGCTTCTCGGTCATCGACATGCCCGCGGTGATTCCCGGCTTGGCGGTGGCCAGTTTCAATTCGGGGTCGTAGACGCGGCTGGTCAGCAGCGGCTCGTAGACGGCGGCCAGCTCCGGGTTGTTGCGCAGCGCGGGCACGACGGCGTACGTCATCGAGATCGGGCACATGTGACCGGGTTCGGCGGTCCACACGCCGGTCTTGGCTGCCCGCACCACGTGCGCTCCGGGGCGATCATCGGCCCACGGCGCGGCGTGCAGCCCGTGCGCGATCGCCGCGCGCATCAGCTCGTGGTAGGCCGGGTCGTATTCCACTTCATCGACGCGGTGGCCGGTGCTGTCATGGGTGTGCAGGATCGGCCGGTTACGGTTGGCCAGCTCGCCCCAGCGTTGTGCCTGTGCGCTGCCGGAGAGGGCACCGACCTCGGTGACCTCGTCGACGCCCCACTGTCCGCCTTCGCGGATCAGTGCCTCGATGAGCACCGGCGACGCCGCCGGGTTGTGGCCCTCCAACGGGGGGACCTGGTTGGTGACGGTGTGCGTGTCGGCCATGCCAGGAATATTACACTTTTACGACAGCTGCACAAGGGTTGTAATACGGTTGGCCACGTCGCGGCGGCGAAGCCCGCCCGGTCAGCCCAGTTGCTCGCGCAGGAACGCGATGTCGTCTTTGCGGCCCTCCTCGGCGGTCTCGCAGATCACCGGGGCACCGGCGGCCTTGACCACCGCGACCAGCAGCTGCGGATCGATCTGCCCGGTACCGACGTTGGCGTGGCGGTCGCGACCGGACCCGGCGGCGTCCTTGGAGTCGTTGCAGTGCACCAGGTCGATGCGGCCGGTGATGGCCTTGATCCGGTTGACGGCGTCGGGTAGCTCCTCCCCGGCCGCCCAGGTGTGGCAGGTATCCAGGCAGAAACCGATGCCGGTGTCGCCGATGTGCTCCCACAGCCGCGCGATGGTGTCGAAGTGGCGCGCCATCGCGTAGTCACCGCCGGCGGTGTTCTCCAGATACACCGGAACCGTGGACTCGAGCTGGTCGAGCGCCTTGCGCCAGCGCTCGAATCCGGTTTCCAGATCATCGTCGGCGGTGACGTGGCCGCCGTGCACGATCACCGCCGCCGCGTCGATGTCGGCGGCGGCGTCGCAGGTCTGCTGCAGGATTTTGCGGGACGGGATGCGGACCCGGTTGTTGGCCGAGGCCACGTTGATCAGATAGGGCGCGTGCACGTAGACCGGCAACGCCGCCGCGCGCAGCTGCGCGGCGTCTTCGCGCGGCTTGGGCGCTTTCCAGCTCTGCGGGTTACCCAGGAAGATCTGCACGACGTCGGCACCGTCGGCTGCCGCGGCGGCCAACGGATCGGCCGGGCTGACATGCGAACCGATGAGCACGGCCTCCAGTGTAGGGGCGCCTCCTTGCTCGCGAGCAGACACAGAATCGCACTCCAGCGGCACCGCGGATGCGATTCTGTGTCTGCTCGCCCCTCACCCCACCAGACGAGACCTCAACAGATGGCTGTCGATACGTGCGACCAGACCGACCGGATCACCCCGGATGTCGTCGACCGTCATCGGAATACTCGTCCATCCGCACTCCTGCAGCCGGGCGATCTTCAGCCGGTCATGCAAGAGCCCGTCACGGCTCATGTGCCATAGCAGACTGTCGTATTCGGCGGCGACCATTGCTTCTGGCCAGGCGAAATCGACCCGCCACACCTTCCCGTACCGGTCAACGATTTCGTACTGCAGCTCCGGCGTCGGCAGTCCGCCGTCGATGAACACCAGCCGCGCCTCACTCTCCATCGGCGACTCGGCGCGACCGTCGGCGTACTCGATCAGCTCCCGCACCCTGACGATGCCGCGCCGACGCTTCTGTTCGATGATCGCCGCGTGCAATTCGGCCGTGGTACACGCCCCGATGTGCAGCGCGGCGTCAAGCGTCGCCAGCGCCCGAGGCCGACGCAGGGTCCGGGCGATCTCGACCGCCGTCCACGCCGGCGCGGTTGCAAGTCTCCCCCGGACCCGGCGCAATGGCGCACCGCTGCGCTGATGCACCATCAGTCGCCTGGTTGGCCGCATGCGGACCCCGGGATCCAATACATGTACAGCGCTGGGGTTTTCAACGTCGAAGCCGTACAGGCCAGCCGCTGTTGCCATGCAGGCAACAGCGTGCCGTCCCATAAAGAGATCCAGAGCGGCTAATCGGCCGAGCGTGTCCGGCTCCGCGGCGGCGTACACGCCGTACCAAACTCTGGTGAGACCGCCCGTTCGTACTTGGACATCGAGCTCCTGGCGCGTCATCACCGTCGTCAACTGAGCAGCGGTTGCAAATCCCCCGCATTCTCGAAGCAAGGTCAGGGCGTCGGTATACATCACCGAAGCGTGCGGCGATCATGCGTGACTCGCCACTCACCCTGTGGATAACGCCGAGCAGACGCAGATTCGCACTCGGCCTAGGGCCAGAGTGCGAATCTGCGTCTGCTCGCGCTGGGAAGCGCTAGGAAGCGCTACCGGTAGTCGGAGTACCCGTAGTCGTCCAGCGGAACCGCGGCACCGGTCGCCGTGCCGAAGTCCGGGCTGTAGTACTGATCCTCATACGACGGGATCGTGTACGCGGCGGCCCGGGCCTCCTCGGTCGGCTGCACGGTGATGTTGCGGTACCGGTTGATCCCGGTGCCGGCCGGGATCAGCTTGCCGATGATCACGTTCTCCTTCAGACCCTGCAGCTTGTCGCTGCGGCAGTTGATCGCCGCATCGGTCAGCACGCGGGTGGTCTCCTGGAACGACGCCGCAGAAAGCCACGAGTCGGTGGCCAGCGACGCCTTGGTGATCCCCATCAGCACCGGACGACCGGCGGCGGGCTCGCCGCCCTCGGCCACCACCCGACGGTTCTCGGACTCGAACTCGGCGCGCTCGGTCAGCGAGCCGGGCAGGAACTCCGTGGAACCCGAGTCGATGATCGTGACCCGGCGCAGCATCTGCCGGACGATCACCTCGATGTGCTTGTCGTGGATCGACACACCCTGGGCCCGGTAGACCTGCTGGACCTCCTTGACGAGGTGGATCTGCACCTCGCGGGGGCCCTGAACCCGCAGCACCTCGTGCGGGTCGGCCGAACCCTCCATCAGCTGCTGGCCGACCTCGACGTGGTCGCCGTCGGTGAGCAGTCGCTCGGTCCCGTCGTCGTGCTTGAACACCCGCAGGCGCTGACGCTTGGAGAGCTTGTCGTAGACCACTTCCTCGCCCCCGTCGTCGGGCACGATGGTGATCTTGTAGAACTTCTCGCCCTCCTCCAGGCGGACCCGCCCGGTGACGTCGGCGATCGGCGCCTTACCGCGCGGCACCCGGGCCTCGAACAGCTCCTGCACCCGGGGCAGACCACCAGTGATGTCCTCACCGACGCCACCCTGGTGGAAGGTACGCATGGTCAGCTGGGTACCGGGCTCACCGATCGACTGGGCGGCGACGATACCGACGGCCTCACCGATGTCGACCAGCTTGCCGGTGGCCATCGACCGGCCGTAGCAGGTCGCGCACACGCCGGTGCCGGTGGTGCAGGTCAGCACCGAGCGCACCTTCACGTTGGTGATGCCCGCCGCCAGCAGCGCCTCGATCGCCGGGTCGCCCAGGTCGTGGCCACGCTCGACGACGACGTTGCCCTTCTGGTCGACCGCGTCGGTCGCCAATGTGCGGGCGTAGGCCGAGGTCTCGATGAACGGGTCGCGGATCAGCACGTCATCGGCGCCGAGCTCGGCCAGCGTCACGATGATGCCGCGTTCGGTGCCGCAGTCGTGCTCGCGCACGATCACGTCCTGCGACACGTCCACCAGACGACGGGTCAGGTAACCCGAGTCGGCGGTGCGCAACGCGGTGTCGGCCAGACCCTTTCGGGCGCCGTGGGTGTTGATGAAGTACTCCAACACCGTCAGGCCTTCACGGAACGACGACTTGATCGGGCGCGGGATGAACTCACCCTTCGGGTTGGTCACCAGGCCCTTCATGCCGGCCAGCGTCCGCGTCTGGGTGAAGTTACCGGTGGCACCCGACTTCACGATCGTGATGATCGGGTTGTCCTCGGGGTAGTACTCCTCGAGCGCCTTACCGACTTCTTCGGTGGCTTCCTTCCAGATCTCCACCAGCGCCTCGTTGCGCTCGTCGTGGTTCAACGCACCACGCTGGAACTGCCTTTCCACCTTGTCGGCCCGCTCCTCGTGCCGGTCCAGGATCTCCTTCTTGCCCGGCGGCACCAGAACGTCGGCCATCGACACCGTCACCCCCGAACGCGTGGCCCAGTAGAAGCCAGCGTCCTTGAGCTTGTCGACGGTCTGGGCGACCACGATCATCGGATAGCGCTCGGCCAGATCGTTGATGATCGCGGCCTGCACCTTCTTGTGCATCTGCTTGTTCACGAACGGGTAGCCCACCGGCAGCAGCTCGTTGAACAGCACCCGACCCAGGGTGGTCTCGGCCATCCAGGAATCGCCGGGCCGCCAGTTGTTCTCACCGAACACCTCGGTCTCGATCTCGGCCGGCGGACGCAGCTGGTCCAGACGCACCTTGATCTTGGCCCGCACGCTCAGCGCGCCGCGGTCGGCGGCCATGATCGCCTCGGCCGGCGAGGCGTACACGCCGTGCTCGGGACGGTCCTTGGCGGCGGCCACGTACTCGCCGGTCTCCCCCGGAACCTCGGTGGTCAGGAAGTACAGCCCGGTCACCATGTCCAGACGCGGCATGGCCAGCGGGCGACCCGAGGCCGGCGACAGGATGTTGTTCGAAGACAGCATCAGGATGCGGGCCTCGGCCTGCGCCTCGGCACTCAGCGGCAGGTGCACCGCCATCTGGTCACCGTCGAAGTCGGCGTTGAACGCCTCACACACCAGCGGGTGCAGCTGAATGGCCTTGCCTTCCACCAGCATCGGCTCGAAGGCCTGGATGCCGAGGCGGTGCAGCGTGGGTGCACGGTTCAGCAGCACCGGGTGCTCGGCGATGACCTCTTCCAGCACATCCCACACCTGCGGACGCTGCCGCTCCACCATCCGCTTGGCGCTCTTGATGTTCTGCGCGTGGTTCAGGTCGACCAGCCGCTTCATCACGAACGGCTTGAACAGCTCGAGCGCCATCAGCTTGGGCAGACCGCACTGGTGCAGCTTGAGCTGCGGGCCGACCACGATGACCGAACGGCCCGAATAGTCGACACGCTTGCCCAGCAGGTTCTGCCGGAACCGGCCCTGCTTGCCCTTGAGCAGATCGCTCAACGACTTGAGCGGACGGTTGCCCGGCCCGGTGACCGGACGGCCGCGACGTCCGTTGTCGAACAGCGCGTCCACGGACTCCTGCAGCATCCGCTTCTCGTTGTTGACGATGATCTCGGGCGCACCCAGATCGATCAGCCTCTTGAGCCGGTTGTTGCGGTTGATCACGCGGCGGTACAGGTCGTTGAGGTCGGAGGTGGCGAACCGGCCACCGTCGAGCTGCACCATCGGACGCAGCTCCGGCGGGATCACCGGCACCGCGTCGAGCACCATGCCCATCGGGGAGTTGCCGGACTGCTGGAAGGCGGCGACCACCTTGAGCCGCTTGAGCGCCCGAAGCTTCTTCTGGCCCTTGCCGCTACGAATGATCTCGCGCAGCAGCTCGGCTTCGGCATCGATGTCGAAGTTCTCGATCAGCTTCTGGATCGACTCCGCACCCATCGCCCCGGTGAAGTACTCGCCGTAGCGGTCGATGAGCTCGCGGTAGAGGTTCTCGTCGACGATCAGCTGCTTGGGGGCAAGCTTGGTGAAGGTGCTCCAGATCTCCTCCAGCCGGTCCAGCTCACGCTGGGCACGGTCCCGGAGCTGACGCATCTCGCGCTCGCCACCGTCGCGAACCTTGCGGCGCACATCGGCTTTGGCGCCCTCGGCCTCCAGCTCGGCCATGTCGGCTTCCAGCTTCTGGGCCCGGGCCTCCAGGTCGGCGTCGCGCTGGTCCTCGACGGCCTTCTTCTCGACGACCATCTCGGCTTCCAGCGTGGACAGCTCGTTGTGGCGCATCTCGTCGTCGACGGCGGTGATGACGTAGGCGGCGAAGTAGATGATCTTCTCGAGATCCTTGGGCGCCAGGTCGAGCAGATAACCCAACCGCGACGGCACACCCTTGAAGTACCAGATGTGGGTGACCGGGGCGGCCAGCTCGATGTGGCCCATCCGCTCACGACGCACCTTGGCGCGGGTCACCTCGACGCCACAGCGCTCACAGATGATGCCCTTGAAGCGGACGCGCTTGTACTTGCCGCAGTAGCACTCCCAGTCGCGAGTCGGTCCGAAGATCTTCTCGCAGAACAGGCCGTCCTTCTCCGGCTTGAGCGTGCGGTAGTTGATGGTCTCCGGCTTCTTGACCTCGCCGTAGGACCATTGCCGGATGTCCTCGGCGGTAGCCAGGCCGATCCGGAGTTCATCGAAGAAGTTGACGTCGAGCACGTAACTCCCTTTCCCCTTGCGGGTTTTCAGTGGAAATTTCGAATAAGGCCAGATCTACGCAAGATCCTCAACGGAGGCGGATTCGTTGCGGGACAGGTTGATACCCAGGTTCGCGGCAGCGCGCTCCAGGTCCTCGTCCTCGCCTTCGCGCAGCTCGATCGCCGCACCGTCACTCGACAGCACCTCGACGTTGAGGCACAGCGACTGCAGCTCCTTGAGCAACACCTTGAACGACTCGGGAATACCCGGCTCGGGGATGTTCTCGCCCTTGACGATCGCCTCGTACACCTTGACCCGGCCGACGGTGTCGTCGGACTTGATGGTCAGCAGCTCCTGCAGCGTGTACGCCGCGCCGTAGGCCTGCATGGCCCAGCACTCCATCTCACCGAACCGCTGGCCACCGAACTGCGCCTTACCGCCCAGCGGCTGCTGGGTGATCATCGAGTACGGACCGGTGGAGCGGGCGTGGATCTTGTCGTCCACCAGGTGGTGCAGCTTCATGATGTACATGTAGCCGACCGTCACCGGGTACGGGAACGGCTCGCCGGAGCGACCGTCGAACAGTCGCGCCTTGCCGTCACCGTCGACCAGCACCTCGCCGTCGCGGCTGGGCAGCGTCGAGGCCAGCAGACCCTGCAGCTCCGCCTCCTGCGCCCCGTCGAACACCGGGGTGGACACGATGCTGTCCGGCTCGGACGACAGCAGATCCGCGGGCAGCTTGGCCGCCCAGGGCGGAATCCCGGCCGAGCTGTCAACTTGCCAGCCGGCCTTGGCGACCCAGCCCAGGTGGGTTTCCAGGATCTGGCCGATGTTCATCCGTCGCGGCACACCGTGGGTGTTCAGGATGATGTCGACCGGGGTGCCGTCCGGCAGGAACGGCATGTCCTCGACCGGCAGGATCTTGCCGATAACACCCTTGTTGCCGTGCCGGCCGGCCAGCTTGTCACCGTCGGAGATCTTGCGCTTCTGCGCGACGTAGACCCGGACCAGTTCGTTGACCCCGGCGGGCAGCTCGTCGTCGTCCTCGCGGGAGAACACCCGGATGCCGATGACCTTGCCGGACTCGCCGTGCGGCACCTTCAGCGAGGTGTCGCGGACTTCGCGGGCCTTCTCACCGAAGATCGCCCGCAGCAGCCGCTCCTCCGGGGTCAGCTCGGTCTCACCCTTCGGGGTGACCTTGCCGACCAGGATGTCGCCGTCGCGGACCTCGGCGCCGATGCGGACGATGCCGCGGTCATCAAGATCGGCGAGGACTTCGTCGGAGACGTTCGGGATGTCCCGGGTGATCTCCTCGGCGCCCAGCTTGGTGTCGCGGGCGTCGATCTCGTGCTCCTCGATGTGGATCGAGGTCAACACGTCCTCCTCAACCAGGCGGTTGGACAGGATGATCGCGTCTTCGTAGTTGTGGCCCTCCCACGGCATGATCGCCACGAGCAGGTTCTTGCCCAGCGCCATCTCACCGTTGTCGGTGCAGGGACCGTCGGCGACGACCTGGCCGGCCTCCACCCGCTGGCCGGTGTCCACGATCGGACGCTGGTTGGCGCAGGTGCCGTGGTTGGACCGGTTGAACTTGCGCATCCGGTAGGTCTGCCGCGTCCCGTCGTCGGCCATCACGGTGATGTAGTCCGCCGACACCTCCTCGATGACGCCGGCCTTGTCGGCCACCACGACGTCACCGGCGTCGATGGCCGCACGCAGCTCCATCCCGGTGCCCACCAGCGGTGCCTCGCTGCGCACCAGCGGAACCGCCTGGCGCTGCATGTTGGCACCCATCAGGGCGCGGTTGGCGTCGTCGTGCTCGAGGAACGGGATCATCGCGGTCGCGACCGACACCATCTGGCGCGGCGAGACGTCCATGTAGTCGACCTCGGCCGAGGACACGTACTCGACCTCGCCGCCCTTCCGGCGGACCAGCACGCGCGGCTCGGTGAACCTGCCGCTGCCGTCGATCGGCGAGTTGGCCTGCGCCACGACGTGGCGGTCCTCCTCGTCGGCGGTCAGGTAGTGGATCTCATCGGTGACAACACCGTCCACCACCTTGCGGTACGGCGTCTCGATGAAGCCGAACGGGTTGACCCGCGCGTACACCGACAGCGAGCCGATCAGACCGATGTTGGGGCCTTCCGGGGTCTCGATCGGGCACATCCGGCCGTAGTGGGACGGGTGCACGTCGCGAACTTCCAGGCCGGCCCGCTCACGGGACAGACCACCCGGGCCCAGCGCCGACAGGCGGCGCTTGTGGGTCAGACCCGACAGCGGGTTGTTCTGGTCCATGAACTGGGAGAGCTGGCTGGTGCCGAAGAACTCCTTGATCGCGGCGACCACCGGGCGGATGTTGATCAGGGTCTGCGGCGTGATCGCCTCGACGTCCTGGGTGGTCATCCGCTCGCGGACCACGCGCTCCATCCGGGACAGGCCGACCCGGATCTGGTTCTGGATCAGCTCGCCCACGGTGCGCAGCCGGCGGTTACCGAAGTGGTCGATGTCGTCGACCTCGACGGGCACCTCGACGCCGCCGGGCACCGTCATCGTGGACTGGCCCTCGTGCAGGCGGACCAGGTACTCGATGGTGGCGACGACGTCCTCTTCGGTCAGCGTCGTGGTGGTGACCTCGGTCGCCGCGGCCTTCAGGCCCAGCTTCTTGTTGATCTTGTAGCGACCCACCCGGGCCAGGTCGTAGCGCTTGTCCTTGAAGAACAGGTTCTCCAGCAGGGCCTGCGCGGATTCCTTGGTCGGCGGCTCGCCCGGGCGCAGCTTGCGGTAGATCTCCAGCAGCGCCTCGTCGGGGCCGGCGGTGGTGTCCTTCTCCAGCGTGGACATCATGATCTCGGAGAAGCCGAACCGCTCCCGGATCTGCTCGTTGGTCCAGCCCAGCGCCTTGAGCAGCACGGTGACCGACTGGCGACGCTTGCGGTCGATGCGCACACCGACGGTGTCGCGCTTGTCGACGTCGAACTCCAGCCACGCGCCGCGCCCGGGGATCACCTTGACGCTGTGCAGCGTCTTCTCGGTGGACTTGTCGATGCTCTCGTCGAAGTAGACGCCCGGCGAACGCACCAGCTGGGACACCACGACACGCTCGGTGCCGTTGATGATGAAGGTGCCCTTCTCGGTCATCATCGGGAAGTCACCCATGAACACCGTCTGGCTCTTGATCTCGCCGGTGTTGTTGTTGATGAACTCCGCGGTGACGAACAGCGGGGCCGCGTAGGTCATGTCCTTGTCGCGGCATTCGTCGACCGGCGCCTTGACCTCGTCGAAGCGCGGATCGGAGAACGACAGCGACATCGACTGGGAGAAGTCCTCGATCGGCGAGAGCTCCTCGAGGACCTCCTCGAGGCCACCGACCGGCGTGGCCTCACCACGCGCGATCGCCTTCTCACGCCACCCCGGCGCACCGATCAACCACTGGAACGAGTCGATCTGAATGTCGAGCAGGCCGGGAACCTCCAGCGGTTCACGCAGCTTGGCGAAGGAAATTCGGTTAGGGGCTCCGGGAACGGAGGAATTGGAGCTAGTAGTTTCAGCGGACTTGCTCTGGCGCGAGACTGCCAAGATGCATCCTTCCAGCACCTCATGCGACTGGCGAGCCTGGAAAGGTCCAAGTCCGTGCGCCGCGATATCTGTGTCGGTTCGGCTGGCGGACGATCTGTCCGGATCTCACGCACGCGCACAGACGCCGAATGCGAGGAGCTCAGGCGTGTGACGACGGTGTCGGGTGCGGTGAGGTGGGCAGGAGGTAGCCAGCGCAACGTCCAACACTAGCGCAGGAGCGCGCATTCCTCAACCGCGGCGCACCGGGGTGTATCGACGCTGGCTGGCGTCCTGTCCTACCCGTGCACCCATGCTGGGAAACAGAGTGACCCGTTTGCGCCCGTGCGTCAAGAGGTGACGCGCCGGGTTTACCCGCTATTTCCACCCACTGCCTGCCGCCCCGGCGGGCCGCTTGACAGAGTGATACATCAGTCCGATTATTCAAACGTGTCAGAACCGGACTACCTCGTTGCCGTGATCGGCGCCGGCCCCGGCGGGATCGCCGCCGGCGCCCGCCTCAAACAAGCTGGCCACGATGACTTCGTCATCCTCGAGCGGGCGGCTGAGCCCGGAGGCAGCTGGCGTGACAACGACTACCCCGGCATCGGCGTCGACGTGCCCTGCTTCACCTACCAGTACTCGTTCGCCAAAAACCCGTCCTGGTCACGGCTTTTTCCGCGCGGCGCCGAGGTGAAGGGCTACCACGTGCAGGTGGCCCGCGACCTCGGGCTTTACCCACACATGCGGTTCGGCGTCGAGGTGGTCAAGGAGACCTGGGACGACGCGGCCCAGCTGTGGCGGGTGCACACCGCCGCCGGTGAGCAGATCACCGCCCGGTTCGTGCTGTCCGCCATCGGGGCGTTCATCACCCCCAAGACCGACCCGGGCGTTCCCGGCCTCGACGCGTTCGCCGGCAAGGTGCTGCGGCCCACGGACTGGGACCACGACTACGACCTGGCCGGCAAGCGCGTCGGCATCGTCGGCACCGGCGCCAGTTCGGTGCAGATCACCCCGTCCATCGCGCCGCGGGTGGAGCATCTGACCGTCTTCCAGCGCACCCCGGTGTGGTGCTGGCCCAAGCCCGACGTCCGGCTCGGGGCGCTGCTGGGGTCGCGGGCCGGTGAGACCGCCGTCAGCGGCGGCGCCCTGGCCCTGGTCGAGGCGCTGACCCGGCTGGTGGTCTACAGCCCGCCGGCGCTGGGCCGGATCGGGGCGGCGGTGATGGATCGCTGCGCCCGCGGGCTGTACCGCAGCTATCTGCGGGTCGCCGTCCGCGACCGCCGCACCCGGCGCGCCCTGCTCCCCCGTTACGGGGTGCTGGGCAAACGGCCCACCTTGTCCAACACCTTCCTGCAGGCGTTCAACCGCGACAACGTCACCCTGGCCGATGAGGCGGTCACCGAGATCACCCGCGACGGGGTACGCACCGCCGACGGGCGGCTGCACCGGCTCGACGCGCTGGTGCTGGCGGTCGGCTACCAGCTGTTCTCCGACCCGGAGACCTACCGCCGCGGCACGGTGGTCGGAGCCGACGGTTTCGACCTCGGCGAGTTCTACGCCCAGCACCGGTTGCAGGCCTACGAGAGCGTCGCGGTGCACGGCCTGCCGAACCGGTGGATGCTGGTCGGCCCGTACTCCTGGACCGGCACCGGCTGGCATTTCATGGTGGAGTCCTCGGCCGCGCACGCGGTGCGGGCGATCTGCGAGGCCGACCGCCGCGGTGCCGCCGTGGTGGAGGTCACCGCCGAGGCACAGCGCGGCTACCACGACAAGATTCAGCGGCAGGGCCGCAACATCCAGCACTACTTCGGCGTCCGCAACAAGGGGCTGCGCACCTACTACGTCAACTCCCAGGGCGACATGCCCTATGTGCGGCCGACCACCGCGCTGCAGTCGCGGCGGGCCGCGACGTCGTATCCGTTCGGCGACTACGACTGGCGCCCGCTGGCGGCCCAGGCCGCCGAGCCCGGCTCCGGCGACGAAGACGCCGTCGCACAGGTGGCGCGGTGACCCGGGGCTATCCGCCGATCCCGCTGTCGGGGGCCGTCGTCGCGGTGACCGGGGCGGCCCGCGGGATCGGGCTGGCCACCGCGCAACGGTTCGCCGCGCGCGGCGCCGTGGTGGCGCTGGGCGATCTGGACGGGGCCGGCGCCGAGGCCGCCGCGTGCGCCATCGGCTCGGGGGCGCGCGGCTATCAGGTCAACGTCGCCCACCGCGAGAGCTACCAGCAATTCGCCGACGCGGTGCACACCGACCTGGGGCCGATCGACGTGCTGGTCAACAACGCCGGGATCATGCCGATCGGGGCATTCCTCGACGAGCCCGAGGATGTCACCGCGGCGACGTTCGCGGTCAACGTGTTCGCGCACTTTCATGCCGCGCGGGTGGTGGCACCGGCCATGATCGGCCGCGGCCGCGGGCACATCGTCAACGTCACGTCGGCGGCCAGCCGGCTGCACTCCCCGGGGCTGGCCAGCTACACCGCGGCCAAGCATGCCGCCCTGGCGTTCAGCCGCAGCCTGCGCGAAGAAGTCCGCGCCGACGGTGTCTCGGTCACCGCGGTGCTGCCGTCGGCGGTCAACACCCAACTGGTGGACGGCATCCCGCTGGGCTCGCTGCGGGCCGGGGTGATCCAGCCGGCCACGGTGGCCCGGCGCATCGTCACCACGGTGCGGACCCGCCCGCCGGTGGCCGGGGCACCGGCCGGCATCACGCCGCTGCTGACGGCGGCGAACCTGGTCCCGGAACGGCTGTGGCTGATCGGTCGGCGCACCGTCAACGCCGACCGCACCATGGGCCCGATCGACCGGGCGGCGCGCGCCGAGTACGACGCCCGCATCGAGGCCAACGCGCACGAGGCGCCGGAGCAGGCCCGATGAGCGCCGCCCCGGACATGCTGGTCGCGATCATCGGCGGCGGCGTCGGCGGGCTGGGCGCGGCCATCGCCTTGCAGCGGGCCGGCTACACCGACTTCACCATCTTCGAGCGCGCCGACGAGATCGGCGGCACCTGGCACACCAACCGCTATCCCGATGTCGCCGTCGACATCCCGGGCATCGTCTACCAGTTCTCCTTCGAGAAGAACCCGAACTGGTCGCGGACCTTCCCCAAGGGCGCCGAGGTGCGGGCCTACATCGCGGGCCTAGCCGACAAGTACCGGCTGCATGCCCATCTGCGGCTGCGCACCGAGGTGATGAGCCGCGAATGGGACGAGGACAACCACCGCTGGCTGCTGCGCCTGAGCGACGGCAATACCGTGACGGCCCGCTTCGTCATCACCGCGCTGGGGGCATTCGTCGAACCGCGGGTGCCCGACATCGCCGGGCTGCAGGACTTCGCCGGTACGGTGATCCAGACGCAGGCCTGGGATCACAGCCTCGACCTGACCGGCAAGCGCATCGCGGTGATCGGCACCGGCGCGACCGCGGTGCAGGCGGTCCCGCAGCTGGCCAAGGTCGCCGCCCAGCTCGACGTCTACCAGCGGCGCGGCATCTGGGTGTTCGCCAAACCGGACTTCGGAATCCCGACCGCCGTTCAACGCATCTTTGCGTATCTGCCGTTCACCCAGACGCTGGTCCGCGGCGCGGTCGCCGGACTGGTGGAAATGGGACTGGTCGGGATCACGGTGTACGGCAAGCAGATCGAGCCGATCGCCAAGGCGGCCCAGTGGGCCTGCCGGGCCTACCTGTTCACCCAGGTGCGCGACCGGCAACTGCGCCGCAAGCTGACGCCCGACTACGGATTCGGCTGCAAGCGTCCGAGTGTCTCCAACATCTACTACCGGACCTTCACCGCCGAGCACGTCGAGCTGGTGACCGACCCGATCGAGGCCATCACCGCGACCGGGGTCCGCACCCGCGACGGCCGACAGCGCGACGTCGACGTGCTGGTGCTGGCGACCGGCTTCGAGATGTCCAACAGCCCGCTGGTGTACCGGCATCGTCCGGTCAAGGGCCGCAACGGATTCGACCTGGCCGCGTTCTACGACACACAGCGCGCCGCCGCCTATGAGGGGGTGTCGATGCCGGGGCTGCCCAACACGTTCATGATCTTCGGCCCGTACTCGTGGTCGGGCAGCTCCTGGCATGTGATGGTGGAGAACGCCACCCGGCACGCGCTGCGCGTCATCGACGAAACGCTGCGCCGGGACGCGACCGCGGTGGAGATCTCGGAGGCGGCCAACGATCGCTTCCACCGCTTCGTGTCCAAGGCCGGCGCGCAGACATTGATGCACGGTTCGGCCTGCGTGGGCTCCAACAGCTACTACCTGGACCGCAACGGCGACTTCTCGTTCCTGCGGCCCACCACCGCCTACCAGGCCACCCGCGCGTCGAAGACGTTCGACCTCGACGACTACGTCTACCAGCGCTGAGTCCTTTACCCGCCGAAATTGCAGCCAGGCACGGGGCCACCCGCATGTACCAGGATTCAATCTCGCGGGATCTGGGCGGCGCGCCAGGCGGCCTCGGCGATGCCCAGCTCGGTGACCGGCGGCGCGTCGTAGACCCACTCGCAGGCCACCCGAAACCAGTTGCCACCCGCGCCGATATGGCTGATGGCGCCGAACACCAGGAAGTCCAGCCGCCGGGAGAACAGGTGCTCGGGTGGCAGCCGTTCGTTGCGCATCGCCTCGAATGAGCGGCTGCCGGGGTAGGTGGCGCCCAGCATCGCGGCGCTCACATCGAGCGGCTTGATGCGGATGTAGTCGTCGACGAAGTTCCAGCCGGCGGCATCCAGCGTGTACTGCATGCACTCCTCGGCGGTGACCGTCGAGTCGGGACCCAGCACCCCGGTCTGCTCCAGCAGATCGCGCAACCCCGCGCCGTCGGCGGCGATGCACAACTGGGCCACCCGTCGTTCCACCTCGACCGCCTCCGGCGGCATCCGTTTGTACAAGCCGAAATCCAGGAACGCGACCCGCCGGTCGGGCAGGTAGAGGAAGTTGCCGGGATGGGCGTCGCCGTTGAATTCGCCGTCGCGGAACAGCGAGCCCAGATAGAACCGGTAGATGATCTCGCCGACCCGGTCCCGCTCGGCGTCGGGCAGCTCGGCCACCTGTTGGGCGGTCAGCCCCTCGACGTATTCGGTGGTCAGCACCGAGTCCGACGACAGTTCGGCGATCGGCGCCGGCACGTGGATGAACGGGTGGCCGGCGAAGCGCTCAGCGGCCCGCGCCTGGTTGGCGAACTCCTGCCGGTAGTCCAGTTCGCGGGTCAGCTCGGCGCTGATCTCGTCGAGGAAGTCCTGGGCGGCGACCGTCGGCACCCGCGACTTCCACATCCGCAGGAACAGCGCCAGGTTCTTCAGGTCGGCGCGCACCGCTGCCCGCACCCCGGGGTACTGCACCTTGACCGCGACCGCCCGGCCGTCACGGGTGCGGGCCCGGTACACCTGGCCGATCGACGCGGCCGCGAAAGCGGTCGTCTCGAACGACGCGAACGCCTGCTCCAGCGGACCCAGTTCGGCTTCGATGACCGGGCGCAGCATCGCGAACGGCATGGCGTCCACCGAGCCCTGCAGCCGGGACAGCTGCCGGCTGAACGCCGCCCGGGACGCCTCGTCGACGATGCCGAGGTCGATGAACGACAGCAGCTGGCCGATCTTCATCGCCGCGCCGCGCATGTCGCCGAGCACGGCGACGAAGTCGCGGGCCATCCGCTGGTCGGCGGCATCCAGCAGCTGGGCACGCCGGGTCTCCGATACCGCGATCGTCCCCGCCTTGATCACGACGCGGCGCAGGGTCTGCTTGGCGGCGAGCTTGCCCAGCGCGGCGCCGCGGCTGACCCGCGACGTCGGCAACGGCGTCTGATCAGCTGTGTCAGCCACCGCGCCTCCCCTGCTGGTGCTATATTTCGGGTAAATATTGACAACCCAGTCGGGCAATTCCGGACTCATAGTGGCACAGCATCGAGACTTTCGACACCACCAGCTCGCAAGGAGGTCAGGGTGACCGTCGATGCCGATCGCCGCGGCGCCCCGCGCCGTGGTCGCGGCCGTCCGCCCAGCCCCGGCCTCGAGGATCGCCGTCGGGCCCAGATCATTTCGGCCGCGGTCGAGGTGTTCACCGAACGCGGTTACCAGGACACCACCATGGCCGACATCGCCCAGCACGCCGGCATCGGTCAGGGCACCCTCTACCGATACGTGCCCAGCAAGCGTGAACTGCTCGATCTGGTCTTCGACTATTCGGTGGAAGAGGTCATCGGCGCCACCGAACCGGCGCTGCGACTCGACGAGCCGCCGAGCGACCCGGCCGCGCTGCTGGGGCGTTTCGACGCGGCCATGGATGCGCTGTCCGATCTGTTCAGCCGGCGTCCGGAGTTGCTGTCGCTGGTCGCGGTCGAGGCGGCCGCGATGGACGAGGAGCTCAAGCTGCGGATGCTGGGCCTGGAGGCCACCGTCGCGCGGATGACGGCGCGGCTCTGCGAGGACGCCCAGGAGGCCGGATTGTTGCGGCCGGGCGTCGACCCGCAGGTGTGCGGACTGCTGGTGACGAAAATGCTGCTGCCGCCGGGGCTGCGGGAGGTGCTGGGCCAGCTCGATACGGCGGCCCGTGCCCGCTACCGCGACGCCATCGTCGACTTCGTCAAACACGCGTTGCTGGTACCCGAGCAATGACCGCAGCCATCGACCGCCGCGCGCAGCTGGCCGAGGCTGCGTTCGAGGTGTTCACCAGCCGCGGATATCGCAACACCGCGGTTGCCGACATCGCCGCCGCGGCCGGCGTCAGCCACGGCTCCTTCTACAACTACTTCACCAACAAACGCGAGATCCTCGATGCCGCAATCGACTACGGGCTGGAGTCGCTGGGCCCGCAGCTGACGCCGCCCACAGAGCCGGCCACCACCCTCGAGGAGTTCCTCGAGGGCATGACGGCGCCGTTGCGGGCGCTGCACGAGTTCGCGATGGTCAACAACCGGTTGGTGTCGTTGATCGTCTTCGACGCCGCGGCCATCGACGATGCGCTGACCAACCGCGTCATCGAGATCGTCGAATCGGTGGCGCGGGACTGGCAGCACCAGATCGATCACGGGGTGCAGGCCGGGTACCTGCGGCCGGGGCTGGACACCCAGGTGCTCGGTGAAGTCATGGTCGCCATGACCATGGTGGTGCTGCTGCCGGCCCAGGGCGGTGCTCCGCTGCCCGGCGGCCTCGACCACGTCATCGCACAGATCGCCGACTTCCTGCGGGCCGGGCTGGCCGCGGGGTAGCGCGAGCAGACGCAAAGGTGCCCTAAACCAC